>PWHO01000023.1 GCA_003555385.1 Bacteroidales bacterium | reverse complement strand
GAAGAGAAGTTCCGGTGGAAGAACTTGAAACTTTTGAGGAAGCAGGTGCCTGCGGAACTGCGGCCATCATCTCACCAATCGGCAAGATCGTTGACAGGGAGTCCGGCAAGGAATACAACCTCAGTAAGGAGGGGAAGGCCGGTCCTGTGTCTACCAGGCTGTTTAAGAAACTGCAGGGAATCCAATACGGAGATGAACCTGATCCGCACGGATGGGTCAGCATAGTTGAATAATTGCCTGGTTATCGGCTTTTATTCATTAGTTGGGTGTAAGACTGAGGGTCGGTGGGTGGGATAAATCAGTCGGAATTCTTCAATTCGCACGGAATTATTTAATTCGCAGGTATTGTTCTGGCCGTATAGGAGCAATCACTACTTCCGTATAATCATCAATCCGATGATGGTAAACAAACCATTGACCAGCAGTATTTCAAACCCAAACTGATATCCTGCCAGCAGCTGTTCAGAGAAAACACTTAACAGGTAGCTGAGCATCGGCGAAAGTAACGCCACTATCGGTACATACTTGTCTTTCGGTTCCCATTTGGTATACAACCCCACAAAGTAAAGCCCCAGCAAAGGGCCATACGTGTAGCCTGCAATGGTAAACAATTTACTGATCAGGGCTTCGTCATTGATCGCCCCGTACCCCATGATGATCAGCATGACCAGGACAGCAAACGCAATATGTACCTTGTAACGAATCTTTTGGATTCTCTCTTCTGTCATTCCCGGCTTGCGCCTGAGCCCGAGGAAGTCTATACAGAAAACTGTGGTGAGGGCTGTCAGGGTACCGTCCGCACTTGAATAAGCGGCAGAAATCAACCCGAAAAAGAAGGCAAGACCGGCAGCCACCCCCAGGTAATTCAGGGCAATGGTCGGGAAAAGTTCGTCCGAGGTCTGATCAGGGCCAAGGGTCAATCCCACTTCTCCGGCATAAATCCACAATACTGCTCCAAGGAAAAGAAACAGCAGATTAATGGGGACCAGCACAAAGCCGAATGTCATGACATTTTTCTGTGCGTCCCGAAGATTCCGGCAACTCAGGTTTTTCTGCATCATGTCCTGGTCCAGACCGGTCATTACAATGGTAATGAACATGCCGGCAAAGAACTGTTTAAGAAAGAACCTCGGGTCAGTGTAATCGAGCACAAATAAATGGGTAAACCCCCTGTCACCGGCCTCCGAAACAAGGTCCCCAAAACCCATTCCAAGTTGCCTGGAAATCAGCACCACACTTAATATGACAGCGGTGACCATAAAGGTAGTCTGAAGGGTATCCGTCCATACAATTGTTTTAATTCCACCCCTGTAAGTATAAAGGAATATGAGCACCATGAACAGGGTTACTGTAACCCCCAGGGGGATGCCCCAGGCATCAAACACAAAACGCTGCAGCACAATGACCACCAGAAACATGCGGAATGAGGTGCCGATCAGGCGGGATATGATGAAATAAAAGGAGCCCGTTTTATAGGAAGCAAACCCGAAACGTTTTTCCAGGTAGGTGTAAATCGAGGTAAGGTTCATCTTGTAATACATGGGCAGGAGTACCCTGGATATCACCGTATAACCGGCGATGTAACCAAACACAAGAACCATATAGGAGAATTGTTCATCTTTCACCAATCCGGGTACCGACATAAAAGTCACCCCGGAAAGTGTGGCTCCGATCATGCCATAAGCGACCACATACCATGGTGAATTTCTGTTTCCGAGAAAGTAGGCTTCATTATTCACTTTTTTGCGAACTGTCAGCCTGGATATCAAAAAGATCAGGGAGGTGTACAGCAGGAAAGAAAACAATATCAGGTAAGGACTCATATACCTTTTCGGTTAAAGTGCAGCGGCAAAAATAGCCAAAGATTTTGTCTTTTACGCAGGCAAATATTATTAACTTTGGCTGTTCACCATAGCAACAAAGACATATCAAAGCCTGCTGACGTTTTGGAAACCTATTCCTCAAAATTATTACAATCCGCTGTTGAAGAATTTTCAAAGCTGCCGGGCATCGGGAAGAAAACAGCGTTGCGATTGGTCCTGCATATGCTCAGGCAGGACGCTGAAACCGTGGAACGTTTTGCCGATTCGCTCACAAGCCTGAGCCGGGAAGTCAAATACTGCCGTGAGTGCCACAATATTTCTGACCATACCCTTTGCGAAATTTGCAACTCTCCCCGTCGCGACCCTTCCATTGTGTGCGTTGTGGAGGATATAAGGGATGTGGTGGCCATAGAAAACACCGGGCAATTTCACGGCCGTTACCATGTGCTCGGTGGAATTATTTCACCCATGGATGGCATTGGCCCGGCCGATATTACCATTGATGCCCTTGAAAAGAGAGTTGCAGGCAATTCTGCGATCCGCGAGGTAATTCTGGCGCTCAGCACAACCATGGAAGGAGATACCACGGGCTTTTACCTGTACAAAAAATTACAGCCGTACAACCTGCAAATATCTGTGATCGCACGGGGGGTAGCCATCGGCGATGAACTGGAATATGCGGATGAGATCACCCTCGGCCGCTCAATTATCCATCGCACCGCCTACGACCTGACAACCGCTAAATAAGACCTATGCTGCTGTCTGTAGTAATCGTCAATTACAATGTACAGTACTTCCTGGAACAATGCCTTCATTCGGTGTTCAAGTCAGGAGAAGACATACCCATGGAGGTTTTCGTGGTGGACAACAACTCTGCGGATGGTTCCGTGGAAATGGTGAAAAAAAAATTCCCCCGGGTAAAACTCATTGCCAACAAGGATAACCTTGGTTTCAGCAAAGCCAACAACCAGGCCATCAGGCAGGCCGGCGGACGCTACATCTTGCTGCTCAATCCCGACACGGTGGTGGAAGATAAAACACTGCCAAAAGTGGTCGGGTTTATGGAGCAACACCCTGAGGCCGGCGGACTTGGGGTAAAAATGCTGGACGGCAGGGGTAAATTTCTTCCTGAATCCAAGAGGGGATTGCCCACCCCGGGGGTTGCTTTCTGCAAAATATTCGGCTTATCCGCCCTTTTCCCGAAATCAAAGATTTTTGGCAGATATCACCTGGGGTTTCTTGACAATGACAAAACCCATCAGGTTGAAGTGCTTTCGGGTGCTTTCATGTTGCTGAGAAAAGAAGCACTGGACCGCGCAGGACTCCTTGATGAGGATTTTTTTATGTATGGCGAAGATATCGACCTGTCTTACAGACTTGAAAAAGCAGGATACCGGAATTACTATTATCCCGAGGCCCGCATTATTCACTATAAGGGAGAAAGCACCAAAAAAAGCAGCATCAATTACGTCATGGTTTTTTACAAGGCCATGGCCATTTTTGCCGGGAAGCATTTCTCCCGGAAAAATGCAAGGACATTCTCCCTGCTGATCAACATGGCCATTTACCTGCGTGCCATGATCGCCATCCTTTCACGCTTCTTCCGTCGCATTTTCTGGCCGGCACTCGATGCCGCAGTCATTTACGGGGGGTTCTTCTACCTGACCAATTACTGGGGGCACCAGATGTCTGCGGCCGACGGAACCTATTATCCGCCAGGATTTATGTACCTGATGGTCCCGGCGTACATCCTCATCTGGCTGTCTGCGGTATATATCAGTGGCGGGTATGACCGCCCCCCGGGCCTGTTCCGCATCGTCCGCGGTATCGGACTGGGAACGATCGCTATTCTTGTTATTTATGCATTACTGCCTATCCATCTCAGGTTTTCCAGGGCATTGATCCTGCTGGGCAGTGCCTGGGCCCTTTTTTCAATGTTATTCACCCGGACCGTTTACACTCTGACTAAACATAAATCCCTTCATGCGGGCAGACCGGGAAATAAAAGGGTGATCGTGGTGGGAAAAGGAAAAGAAGCCGGCCGTATTTTTCAGATGCTCCGGCAGGGCGGTCATACCTCCTTCATGGGGCTGGTAAGCCCTGAAGAAGAATCACCCCGTGATGAGGGTTACCTGGGAACCGTAGACCAGCTTGAGGATATTGCCGGCATTTATCAAGTCAACGAAGTGATTTTCTGTGCAGGAGATATCTCTTCCCGCGCCATAATCAACACAATGTCAGGGCTACAGGACAAACAGCTGAACTTCAAGATAGCCCCGCCTGAGAGCCTGTATATCATTGGCAGCAACAGCATTGAACCATTCGGTGACCTGTTTACCATCAATGTAAACTCCATCAACCTGCCCGCCAACAAACGGAACAAAAGGTTATTCGATTTCTTTTTTGCCCTGCTGTTGCTGATCACTTTTCCGGTTCACCTGGCTTTTCAACAATACAGGTGGGGTTTCCTGAAGAATCTTTTCTATGTGCTTACCGGCCAAATCTCCTGGGTAGGTTATCATTCCTCACCCGGGATGAACAAGCTACCCGCACTGAAACCCAGGGTTCTGGCACCGGGCGACATGATTCAGAACCAGCCCCTGCAGGAAAACACCCGGGAAAATCTGAATAACCTCTATGCAAAAGATTACAAGGTGGAAAATGATTTCCACATTTGCATTGCGAAATACAGCCGACTCGGACAACCAGCCTGCAATTCCTGAACCTTTTTGCCTTTCTGTTGTTTCAATTTCAGAAATACTTTGGATGAAACTGAAAATATATCACATATGGCTACCTTCGAATTAAAAATGCCCAAATTGGGCGAGAGCATTACCGAAGCAACAATCACCAAGTGGTTAAAAAATACCGGAGACACCATTGAACTGGACGATCCGGTCGTTGAACTATCCACCGACAAGGTAGACTCGGAGATTCCCAGTCCGGTTGAAGGTGTGTTGAAAGAACAACTTTTCAATGAAGGAGATACGGTTGAAGTAGATACAGTGATCGCCATCATTGAGGTGGAAGGTGAGGATGAAGAGAATACTGCATCTCAGGAGGAAAAGGACCATGATTCTGGCAAAGAAGATGCAGAAGACCGCAAACCCGTGAAGGAAAGCAAACCAGATACAGAAGCAAAATCCTCGGACGAGGGTAAAGACCCGGAGCCGGAGCAGACAGAAAGCACCAGGTTTTACTCTCCCCTGGTCAGGAGTATTGCGAAGGAAGAAAATGTTTCAATGGATGAGCTGGAGCAGATTCCGGGAAGCGGAAAAAACAACCGGCTTACCAAAGAGGATCTGCTTGTATGGTTGAAGGAGCGCAAAGAAAAACCTGCACCCGCCAAAGAAGCAACCGGGGCCGCGGTTTCCGAAAAAACCTCCGGAAAAGCCGCAAGTTCCGGCAGTTCTTTCAAAATTCCTGTAGGTGATAAAGATGAAGTGATTGAAATGGACCGGATGCGGAAACTTATTGCTGATCACATGGTACATTCCAGGAATACTTCCGTACATATCACCTTGTTCAGGGAAGTGGACATGACAAACATTGTGAAATGGCGCAACAAGCATAAGGCAATTCTGCAGGAAAGGGAGCAGGAAAAACTCACCTTCACCCCGATCTTTATGGAAGCCATTTCAAAAGCCCTGCGTGATTATCCGATGATGAACGTATCTCTCGACGGGCAAAAAATCATCAAGCGAAAAAATATCAATGTGGGGATGGCTGCAGCCCTGCCTGACGGAAACCTTATCGTACCCGTCATCAAAAATGCCGGAGATAAAAACCTGCTGGGCCTGGCAAAGGAAGTCAATGACCTGGCAGCCAGGGCAAGGGAAAACAAGTTGAAACCGGATGAGATTCAGGGGGGCACTTTCACCTTCACCAATTTCGGTACCTTCGGAGCCACCATGGGGACCCCCATCATCAATCAGCCACAGGTAGGTATTCTGGGCGTCGGACTGATACAGAAGAAACCCGTTGTCTTAGAGACGCCCGAAGGAGACAGCATTGCCATACGTCACCGGATGGATCTCTCACTGGCATGTGACCACAGAATTGTGGACGGGGCACTGGGCGGAATGTTCCTGCAAAGGGTGGCCGAATACCTGGAAAACTTTGACGTAAAACAAACCATCTGAGTATCAGGCAAAATGGCATACAGACCGTAATTTTCACCGTTGGGTCTGCCGATCGTCGCCCTGCAAGCAGATTTGTTGTAACTTCGCAGAAAACATATCTGCTCATTTAAAGCGACAAGTGCATTATGCAGTTAAATCTCACCAGGCCCATTGCCTTTTTCGACCTCGAAACCACAGGAACCAACGTGGTAAAGGATCGCATTGTGGAAATCAGCATATTTAAGGTGCTGACCAATAACCACACCGAATCCATCACCAGGCTTGTCAACCCCACCATCCCGATTTCAGCCGAATCAATCGCAATACACGGCATTAAAGATGAAGATGTGGCCGACGCCCCGACTTTTGCACAACTTGCACCCACCCTCGAGAAGTTTCTGGAGAACTGCGACCTGGCCGGTTACAACTCCAACAGGTTCGATGTGCCCATGCTTATTGAGGAATTTTTGCGCTGCGGGATTCAATTTGACATCAAGAAGCGGAGGCTGGTGGATGTACAGAACATTTTCCATAAAATGGAACCACGCAACCTACGGGCGGCTTACCGGTTCTATTGCGGGAAAGACCTGACAAATGCGCATGCTGCTGAGGCAGATACCAGGGCTACTTATGAAATTCTGCTTGCCCAGATCGGGCATTATGAAGGGGTTGAATATGAGGACAAAGACGGAGGTGTTACCCAGCCCGTTAAAAACGACATACAGGCCTTATATGAATTTTCCTACAATCATAACAATGCCGACCTGTCCGGACATATCGGATACAACAAAAAGGGAAAGGAAATTTTTAATTTCGGCAAGCATAAAGGAAAAGAGGTGGAGGAGGTGTTCAAAAAAGAACCGCAATACTTCGACTGGATGATGAAAGCAGATTTCCCCCTTTCCACAAAAAACACCATACAATCAGTCATTCTGAGGGGGTTTGACAAAGGCAATGCCATCCTGAAAGATAAGTAACATTCATGAAGATCATCTGCATTTCAGGGAACTATCCTGCCCCGGCAGAGAGGGAAATGCAGGGGTTCTCAGTGGCGTCCGGCATGTACATGAAGCCGGAAACGGCACTTATCAGGGGCCGGATGCCATTTTTTCTCCCCGATTTCTCCGGTGAAATACATGCAGGGGCCGAATTGATATTACGCATCGGAAAACTGGGGAAGAACATTCATCCCCGTTTTGCCCCTGCCTACTACAGTGAAATCGGGCTGGCTGTAAACTTTACTGCTACGGATCACTTGCAAAGGTGCATCAGGGAGGGTAAGCCCTGGGAAGAAGCAACCGCTTTTGACGGATCGGTGAAAGTATCGGATTTTGTTCCGGTGAATCATTTCCCTGATCCGGACAACATCAGTTTTTTGCTGAAGTGCAACGGGGGCAAAAGCCAGAACGGACAGAGCGGTCAAATGCTCATGCATTTTAATCAGCTCATAGCCTATGTCTCCTCTTTTGTCACCCTGAAAATCGGGGATTACCTGTTAACAGGTTCTCCTCCGGGCCGGCTCCCCGTCAAACAGGAAGACAAACTGGAGGCCTTTCTGGCCGAAAAGAAAACAATTTCAATGACGGTTAAATAACCGTAATAACAAACAATTATATATTTTTGCAAACCAACAACAGGCCAGCCCGCTTCCCGAACCACAGGCAGCTCCCGGAACCCTGGCCCATGAGAACCAACAACTGTCGGCCCTCCGCGCCGACCAACCTAAAACCAACTATATGTCCCAGGCTTTAAAAATCATATTGCGTTCCGGAAAAGATGACGCCCTGCGGCGCTTTCATCCATGGGTATTCAGCGGAGCGATCAAAAAAATGGAAGGTCGAACTTACGAAGGTTGCCTTGCCGAAGTGTTTTCCAATAAAGATGAGTATCTGGGAAGCGGGGTATACCAGGATGCAACCATAGCGGTCAGGATTATGGCTTTTGCTCCGGAACGCCCGGATTCTTTTGATGCAGATTTCTGGGAGAAGAAAATCCGCAGGGCATTTGACCTCCGGAAACTGACCGGTCTTACCGATAATCCCCATACAAATGTTTACCGGCTTATACACGGTGAGGGCGATCATCTGCCCGGTCTGATCATTGATCATTATGACGGACACCTGGTAATTCAAATCCACTCCACCGGGCTTTACGCCTACATTGACCAGATCGCCGAAGCCCTGAAAAAGGTCTACGGGGAAAAACTACGCAGTATTTTTGACAAAAGCAGGGAAACGCTGCCCGCTGCATTTTGGGAAAAAACCTCCCCCGGAGAAGTGATTTACGGGGAATGCGAAAAAACAGAAGTGCTTGAAAACGGACATCGTTTTGTGGTGGATATTAACGGAGGACAAAAAACCGGGTTTTACATCGATCAGCGAGACAACAGGAAACTGCTGGCCGGTTATTGCAAAGGGAAGGAAGTACTGAACACTTTTTGTTACAGCGGGGGTTTCTCTGTCTACGCCCTGAAGGCAGGAGCAAGCGGGGTTGACTCCCTGGACAGTTCGGCAAAAGCCACAGCACTGGCAGAAGAAAATGTATCCCTGAATATGGGACCCGCAGACATCCACCAGACCATTACGGACGATGCCATCCGTTACCTGAACGCGATGGAAAAAGCCTACGATGTAATTATCCTGGATCCACCTGCATACGCCAAACCCCAGCATGTAAAACATAAAGCCGTTCAGGGGTACAAACGCCTGAACCTTGCCGCATTAAAAAAAATACAAGAGGGAGGGGTGCTTTTCACCTTCAGCTGTTCCCAGGTTGTCGACATACAGTTGTTCCGTTCGACGGTAATGGCAGCAGCCATTCAGTCCGGAAGAACCGTCAGGATCCTGCACCAGCTAACACAACCCTCCGATCATCCTGTAAATATTTTTCACCCCGAAGGACAATATCTGAAGGGGCTGGTTCTGTTTGTGGATTAGTTTGTTTACAGCATGCCTGAAGCAAATAACACCTATAAGAGTATCTGGCGGATATCATATCCCATCATCCTGGGTCTGACGGCCCAGAACCTGATGATTGCCATAGATACCGCCTTCCTTGGCCGCCTGGGGGAAATTACTTTGGGAGCCTCGGCCATCGGAGGGATTTTCTACCTGTGCCTGGTCATGCTTGGCGCCGGGTTCTCAATCGGCACCCAGATTCTCATTGGACGTCGCAACGGTGAAGGTAAAAAGCATCAGATCGGGCGCATTTTCGACCATGCCATCTACTTTTTGATCGCCCTTGCATTCCTGCTTTTCCTGTTTCTGACCTATATTGCCCCCACTTTCCTGGAATGGTTCCTCAAATCAGAGAGGATCTGGAGCGAAAGCCTCGTCTTTCTTCATTACAGGCGGTTTGGGTTTTTGTTCGGGTTTCTGACGCTGGGGTTCAACGCTTTTTATACTGGAATTACCCGAACAAGGTTGCTGATTCTCAGCACCTCGGTGATGGCCGCCACCAATATTATTCTGGACTACATCCTGATATTCGGTCATTTCGGACTTCCGGCAATGGGGATCGCCGGCGCCGCAGTAGCCACCAATATCGCTGAACTGGTTGCATTCGGGTTTTTCTTGTACTGGTCCCATAAAAACAGGATGCTTTACACATGCCGTCTTTTCGTGTTTCACCGTCCAAACTGGCAACAATACCGACCCCTGCTGAAAGTAGCTGTCCCGGGGATGTTTCAGTACTTTCTCTCCTTTGCCGCCTGGTTTGTTTTCTTTATGGTGATTGAGCAGATCAGCGAAACAGCCCTGGCGGCCTCCAATATTACCCGCAGTTTTTATATGCTGCTCATGATCCCTGTTTTGGGTTTGAGTTCCGCCACCAACACAATTGTCAGCAACCTGATCGGACAGGGAAACACGCAACAGGTAATCCCCCTGATCAAAAAAGTCCTGATGATTGCCTTGTCAATCACAATCGCCATTATTCAGCTGAATATATTTATGCCGGCACAAATTGCCGGGTTATTTACTTCCGACCCTAAACTGGTGGAGGCAAGCATCCCGCTCCTTCGGGTTACCTCTCTGGCAATGATCGCTTTTGCCTTCGGAATGATTATTTTCAGCGGGCTGTCGGGAACGGGAAAAACCCTGGTCGCTTTGCTGATCGAAATTTTATCGATCACGTTTTACTTGTCGAGCGCCTTTATACTGGCCGTTGCCCTCAATGCCTCCGCACCCGTTGTTTGGTTTGTGGAAGTTATTTATTTTACCATGCTCGGGCTGGGCTCACTGATGTACCTGAAAACAGGCAAGTGGAAAATTTATAAATTATGATTTTCCGGCCCTTGTTCCTGCAAATGGTTTATACCCGCTAAATTACCGTCGCACAAGAGACGACCGTCAGGAGGATTGTTATATATTTGCAGGGTAATGTGCAATTCAGTCTGGTTTCATCGTTACTGCCATGCAAAAATATTTTTTGATCTGTGCCAACCTGGTACTTCTCTTTTTTCTTCTTTCCACGGGGCCGGTCGCAAGCCGGACCAATGAACTGCCCCTGTCAATTCCCCAGGGAACCCGGGATTACACAACCCCGTGGGTAGATTCGGTTTTTGCCTCACTCGACCTTGAAGAGCGTATCGCACAGCTGCTGATGATACGTGTTCATACAGACCGTAACGAGGCGTATTACGACAGAATAGTTCGTGAGATCAGTGAACACAATGTGGGCGGTGTGGCATTTTTCAGGGGAGGTCCCCAACGCCAGATTTCGATGACCAACCGTATCCAGAGCCAGGCAAAAACACCGTTATTGATCGCCATGGATGCGGAATGGGGGCCGAGCATGCGGCTGGACAGCACCATTGTATTTCCCCGGCAAATGACACTGGGAGCCATCGAGGACGACCAGCTGATCTATGATATGGGGATGGAAATCGGTCGACAACTGAGACGACTGGGTGTACATATGAATTTTGCTCCGGTAATTGACGTAAACAACAATGCGGACAACCCGGTAATTAATTTCAGGGCATTTGGTGAGTCCAGGGAAAAAGTTGCCCGAAAAGGAGCGGCTTACATGCAGGGGCTGCAGGATACGGGAATTTTTGCCACTGCCAAACATTTTCCGGGTCACGGCGATACGGATGCAGACTCACATCATACACTTCCCCTGTTACGCCAAAGTTATGAAGAGCTGGATTCTATCCATCTATACCCTTTCCGGGAGCTGATCAACAAGGGACTTCACGGGGTTATGATTGCCCACCTCGAAATTCCTTCACTTGAACCTGAAGCCAAACTGGCTTCTACCCTCTCATACAACACAGTTACCCGACTGTTGAAAAATGACATGGGTTTTCAGGGACTGGTTATCACTGATGCACTCGATATGCGCGGCGTATCTGATTATTTCGAACCCGGAGAACTCGAGCTTCGCGCGCTGATGGCCGGAAACGACATTCTTTTGCTACCTGAAAATGTGCCTGCTGCCATCCGGACAATTAAAAAAGCCGTTCAGGATGGCATTATCACTGAAGAACTGGTCAATGAACGATGCAGGAAAATATTGTATTACAAAGAGAAAGCCGGCCTGGACGATTTTGACTACATTTTCCCCAACGGGCTGATCGACAAATTGAACAGTCCTTCCGCCAGGTTGCTCAACAAGAGGCTGGCCGAAGCAGCGGTTACCCTGGTGCGAAACGAAAAGAACCTGATTCCCTTGTCAGGACTCAACCACCGTCGCATAGCCGCCCTGTCGATTGGCGAAAAGCCTGGCAACCCTTTCCATGCCATGCTAAACGAATATGCCCCTGTGTCTGCCTATGGCATCGACAAAAATCACACGCCGGACAGGGCCCTGGAAATGATGCAGGAACTTGAAAAATACGACCTGGTGATCGTTTCCCTGCACAACAACAGTATGTTTGTATCATCTGATTATGGAATAACGCCGGAATCAATCGGCCTGATTCACAACCTGTCCAGACGAAAAGATGTGATTCTTTCATTGTTTGCAAACCCTTACAGCCTTTCTTTTTTCGAGGAAGAGATATTGGATACTGAAGCCATAGTGGTGGCCTATGAAGAAGGAGAAAATTTTGAGCATGCAGCTGCCCAGGCCATCTTTGGGGGCATTCAGACCACCGGGAAACTCCCTGTAACTGCTATGCCTTTTTTTACTGCAGGGCAAGGCATTGTAAGTCCGAAACCTGTCAGGATAAGGTTCGGACAGCCGGAAGAAACCGGAATTCCCTCTTCTTTACTCACCGGCATTGACTCCCTGGCTGAAAGCGGCATTCGAATGGGAGCCTACCCCGGATGCCAGATTGCTGTGATCAAAAACGGGGTGATGGTATATAACAAGGCGTTCGGAAACCATACTTATGATAGCATACAGGCTGTTTCCCCTTCAGATCTTTATGATGTGGCATCGGTCACCAAAGTCGCAGCCACAACAGCTGCGGTTATGCGCCTTGTTGACGAGGGACGGCTGGACCTGAACAAAACTTTGGGAGATTACCTTCCATGGCTCAGGGAGTCAGACAAAAACACAATATCCATTCGGGATGTGCTTTCTCACCAGGCAAGGTTGACTTCATGGATCCCTTTTTACCTGTCCACAATGGAGGAAGGAGAATTCATTGAGGGGATATATGCGAAAGATGCCTCGGGGGATTTTAACATACAGGTTGCTGACGGGCTATTCATGCATCACAGCTACCGCGACACGATCTTTCATGAAATTGCCGGGTCGGAACTGCGCGACAACAACGATTACATCTACAGTGACCTTGGGTTTATTCTGCTTGCGGAAATTGTTATGGAAATTACCGGGCAGAGACTGGATCAGTTCACTGAATATTTTCTTTACAAACCACTGGGACTTTCCGTAACAGGCTTCAACCCCCTTCAACGGTTTGATTCCGGGCGCATCATACCAAGCGAAAAGGATACTTTGTGGCGCAGACAGGTAGTAAAGGGTTTTGTTCATGATCCGGCAGCCGCCATGCTGGGTGGTGTAAGCGGCCACGCAGGGCTGTTTTCAAATGCAGGAGATCTCGCTGTTTTGATGCAAATGTTTCTGCAGGGAGGTAATTATGGTGACCGGCAATACTTCCGAAAAAACACCCTCGAAGATTTCACAAGGGTACAGTTTCCGGATAATGACAACAGGCGGGGGCTGGGTTTTGATAAACCTTCTCTTGACGACCCGGAATCCGGGCCTGCTTGTAAAAGCGCGTCCCCGATGAGCTTTGGGCATAGTGGATTTACAGGGACCTATGTCTGGGCAGACCCGGCTGAAAACCTGGTATTCGTTTTTCTTTCCAACCGCACTTATCCCGACCAGGACAACCGGAAACTGATCAGGGAAAACATACGAACAGATATCCATCAGCTTATTTATGACGCGATCCAACACACAAGAACCCTGAATCATTTCACCACAGAAAGTACCCTGAATCAATAACCACGCTATGAATAAGAAAACCATTCTTTTCTGGATTATTGCCATTGTTATTACCCTTTCCAGTGCTGTCTTTCAGCGAATGACAGGCCCCACAAAACCATACAGAGGCCAAACAGAACTGGGAGAATCAGCCATATCCTACCGTCTCATCCGCACTTTTGACCGGCCGGAGGATGCCCCTGTATCCCTAAAAGCCGAAGACAGAGAAATCAGTGGGTTTTACATTTACAAAAGATATCCAAGCCACGACGAATGGGAACAGGCACCCCTGAAAAGAGAGGGAGACCGGCTGATTGCTCATATCCCGCAACAACCGGCAGCCGGGAAAGTAATGTACCAGATATACCTGGAAAAAGGAGATGACCAGGTAATGCTTTCCGAAGAACCCATCATCATCAGGTTCCGTGACAGCGTACCGGGCTGGGCTATGTTGCCCCATATACTCTTAATGTTCACCGCCATGCTGTTCAGCACAAGGGCCGGCCTGGCGGCAATATTCAGGGAAAAAACATTCAGTCTGACCTTATGGACTTTTGTCACATTTGTTTTAGGGGGATTGGTTTTTGGCCCGATCGTACAGAAATATGCCTTTGGTGACTACTGGACAGGTTGGCCCTGGGGCACTGATCTCACTGACAATAAAACAGCATTCGCATTTATTTTCTGGCTGATTGCACTCATTAAGGTACTTAAACACCCGAGACACCGGAGCTGGGTACTTGTGGCTTCCATTGTACTGCTCCTGATTTACCTCATTCCCCATAGCCTGCTGGGTTCCGAAATTGACTGGACACAAGAAGGTATTGAATAGACCACTGATAGCAAGCACGTTATCAGTACAGTGTTTTTTTCAGAAAAAAACAAGTCTAAAGCATCGAGAAGTTGTAAATTTGCAGTTGGCCCGAAAAAAATCATGAATTTATCCGGGGAGATCAATTGTTACACGAATCAGTTAATTTGAACGTTATTCTGTTATGGGTAAAGTCATTGCCATCGCCAATCAAAAAGGAGGAGTAGGAAAAACAACCACTGCAATTAATCTTGCCGCAAGCATGGCCGTGCTTGAACACAAAACCCTGCTGATTGATGCAGATCCTCAGGCCAACGCAACTTCCGGTGTAGGAATCGATCCGAAAGTGGTAAAGACCAGCATATATGAAAGCATCATCGATGATGTAGATCCCAGAAAAATAAGACTGGAAACCTCCACCCCAAACCTGGATCTGATCCCGGCACATATTGACCTTGTGGGTGCAGAAATAGAGATCATCAACCTTCCCAACAGGGAAAAGATGATGAAAAAAGTGATCGACCAGGTCAAAGATGATTACGATTTTGTGGTAATTGACTGCTCACCATCCCTGGGGCTGGTAACAGTAAATGCACTCACTGCAGCTGATTCGGTGATTGTTCCGGTGCAGTGTGAGTATTTTGCCCTGGAAGGTCTCGGGAAACTACTGAATACCATTAAAATTGTACAGTCACGCCTGAATCCGAAACTGGAAATTGAAGGGATATTGCTTACAATGTATGATGCCCGCCTCCGGCTTGGCAACCAGGTGGTGGAAGAGGTGAGAATGCACTTTCAGGATCTGGTGTTTGACACCATCATTTATCGCAACATTAAACTGGGAGAAGCTCCAAGCTTCGGAGAAACGATCATCATGCATGATGCGCACTCCAGGGGGTCGCTGAATCACCTGAATCTTGCAAGAGAAATACTGCAGAAGAACAATATGACCAGAATATCAGAAGAAGATAAAAAGGTAAATATATGAACGCCAAAAAACGAGCTTTAGGAAAAGGATTAAGCGCATTGCTTGATGATTCAGGCGTGGAGCCCCAGCCCGTTTATGATGTGGAGAAAGACCTGCTTGCGGTGGGTACCATCGGCAAAGTTCCCATTGACATCATTGAAGTGAATCCCCATCAGCCCAGGACAGATTTTGATGAAGAAGCCCTGAATGATCTGGCTGCATCCATTAAAGAACAGGGTGTGATACAACCAATCACCCTCCGGAAGATTGAAGACAATAAGCTACAGCTTATTTCAGGGGAACGACGCCTGAAGGCCTCCAAAATGGCCGGATTAACCGATATTCCGGCATACATCATTGTTGCCGAAGACAATGCCATGCTGGAAATGGCCATTGTCGAAAACATCCAGCGGGAAAACCTGAATCCCATCGAAATAGCTATGGGGTACAGACAATTGATAGAGGACTATAAGCTGACCCAGGAGACACTGAGCGAAAGACTGGGCAAAAGCCGTTCGTCCATTGCCAATTTCCTGAGATTGCTAAAACTTCCCGGAGAGATCCAGATCGGTCTGCGGCAGGAGCATATTTCCACCGGTCACGCCAAAGCCCTTTTATCAATCGAAGACCCCAAAACCCAGCTTGAAGTTTACCAGGATGTGCTGGCACAGGATTTATCAGTAAGAGAGCTGGAGGAAATCATTAAGCAATTGCTCAGCACGGAAGACGAGGAGCAGAAAGAGCAACCCAAAAAACCGAAAGCAACGGATCACAAAGAGTACCGGGAACTCCGGAAGGTCCTGGAAAATCGGCTTAACGCCCGGATACAGCTGAAAAACAGAACAAACGGCAAGGGATCCATTGTCATCAGTTACAAGTCGGAACGTGATCTGATGCGAATCGCAGAACTCTTAAAACAATAAGGCTAACTGATAATAAGGTGTGGAAGTATTCTGCGCATACGAATAAGCCGTCAGGCCACAGGGCAGTAAAGACAGTCCTGTGGGAACCTTTTATCCGGACGGGCTGTTTGCTCCTGCTGCTTCTTTTTTTCCTTTCTCCCGCAAAAGCGCAGGTTCAGGATCAGGAAAGACTGCCGGCGCCTGAACTGAACATGGAAGAAAGCTTTGCCCCCTCGCCCGCCAAAGCGGCCATGCTTTCGGCCACCCTGCCCGGAATGGGACAAATCTATAATCAGAAATATTGGAAGGTTCCCATCATATATGCCGGGTTCGGAACCCTGTACTATTTTCTGGACATGAACAGTTCAGAATACCGGAAATGGCGGCAAGCCTGGATTGCCCGGGTGGACGGGAACCCAAACACAATTGATGATTTCCCCAGGCACTCCACCGCCATGCTGGAAAGGGCCATGGATTTTTACAGGCGAAATCTCGAGATCACTTATATTCTTACCGCGGCAATGTATCTCTTGAATATTCTGGATGCCAGCGTGGATGCCCATTTGATGAACTTTGATGTGGGTGAAGAACTCAGCTTCGGCATGAACTCCCATCCGCTTCCTTCGCCATCCGATAATGTGTTTCCAAGGCAAAGTCCGCAGCTTAAAGTAACTATCAGGTTTTAATTATGATGGAAAAAAAACTGCATATTGCCCTGATCGGGTACGGAAAAATGGGCAAAACAATTGAAAAGCTTGCACTTGCCCGCAACCACGTAATCAGTGCTGTAATTGATAACGAAATGCAATGGGAAACAGAAGGAAAACATCTGAGTGACTGTGATGTGGCCATCGAGTTTACGACCCCGTCTGCTGCCCCCGGGAATATTAAAAAGTGTTTCGGGTATCATTTACCGGTCATCACGGGTACAACTGGATGGCTTAATGAATTACCGGCCATTGAATCGCTGTGCAAAAAAGAAAAGCAAACGCTGTTTTATGCTTCCAACTTCAGCATTGGGGTAAATTTCTTTTTTGAACTGAATCGGTACCTGGCCGGGATGCTTTCAGATATGGCCGGATACAGCCCGCGGATCACCGAAACCCACCACATGCAGAAACTTGATGCACCCAGTGGTACTGCCATTACGCTTGCCAGAGATATCATTGAAGCACGCAAAGGATTAAACAAGTGGGGAAATGCAGATGAACCCCATCCAAAGGATGTTCTGCCGGTTAAGGCCTACAGGATGGAAAATGTAACAGGAACACATGTTGTTTCCTACGACTCGGTCATCGACAGCATCGAGATCAAACATACCGCACATGACAGAAGCGGGTTCGCTGAAGGGGCATTGCTTGCTGCCCAGTGGGTGAAAGACAAACAGGGAGTGTTTACAATGAAGGATTTATTAAAAATTTAAACACATTGCCATGAGCATGTACATGATAGTGACCCTGATTTTTATTCTTGCATCCCTGGCAGGGCTGTGGAAAATATTCCGGAAAGCAGGTTACAGTGGCTGGGAAGCAATCGTACCCCTGTACAATGCTTATATCTGGCTCAAGGTGATTGACAAGCCGGTGTGGTGGTTGATTTTTGTGCTTCTTCCGTTTATCAATGTATTCACCCTTTTACTGATGGTGGTGGAGACCCTGAAGTGTTTCAGGAAAAACGGGTTGGGAGAACAGGCACTCGGCGTATTGTTCCCTTTTCTTTTCCTGCCCTACCTGGGATTCGCAAAGAATGAGGAGTATACACATCCTTCCCAACTCCCGGCAATTAAAAAGTCAGCAGCCCGTGAATGGGCAGATGCCATCATTTTTGCGGTAATTGCTGCCACCATCATACGCACATTCATGCTGGAGGCCTACACCATACCGACCTCATCCATGGAAAAATCCATGCTTGTCGGTGACTATCTTTTTGTAAGCAAACTGAGCTACGGACCCAAGATCCCCCGGACCCCCATTGCATTCCCTTTCACCCATCATACAATGCCACTCACTGAATATACCAGGTCTTATCTGGAGTGGATACAGCTCCCCCACTACCGTTACCCGGGGATACGTTCAATCAGCAACAATGATGTGGTGGTTTTTAATTATCCGGAGGGAGATACCGTAGCCCTGCAACTACAGAACCAGAGTTATTATTCACTTGTCCGGGAAATGGGCCGCGATGCAGTCCGGGACCGTTTTGATGTCACACACCGACCCGTCGACAAAAGGGAAAACTACATTAAACGATGTGTAGCCATTCCCGGTGATACTTTTGCCATCCGTAAAGGCAATCTGTACATCAACAACGAACCCCTGCCCGATCCGCCGGATGTACAGCATAATTACAGGGTGGTAACCGACGGGACCAGGCTCTCAGCCCGACTTATAGACAGACTGGATATCACAGACTGGGGTCAGGAAGCACAAGACATATACATCCTGGCCATGACCGAAGAAAATGCCAGGGAAATACAAAGGGCAGGAGGCGTGGAATCGGTGACCAAAGTAAGCCGGCCGGCCGGTCACGGCGAAAGACATATTTTCCCGCATGATGATGCATTTCCCTGGAATGAAGACAATTTCGGGCCGCTTTACATTCCGGAGAAAGGAGCTACCGTTACAATTAACCCGGACAATTTACCGTTCTACGAGAGAATTATCACGGTGTATGAAGGCAATGAACTGATTACCGACAACAACCGCATCCTGATTAACGGAGAGGAAACTGACACCTATACTTTTGAAATGGATTACTACTGGATGGTCGGAGACAATCGCCACAATTCTGCCGATTCGAGATACTGGGGATTCGTTCCCGAAGACCATATTGTCGGAAGGGCCATGTTTGTGTGGTTATCTCTGGATCCAAACAAGGGATTCCCCAACAACATAAGATTCAATAAAAGCATGAGGATCATACGGTAAAACAAAACTCCGGTGCTGATGAAGAACAAATACATCGACTTGATCGAACAAACCTTTGACTTTCCCCAGGAAGAGTTCAAAGTTATTGACAATGAGCTGTATTTTCATGACCTGTGCATGATGGACCTGGTAAAACAATATGGAACTCCATTAAAGATCAGCTATTTACCTAAGATAAGTCAGCAAATACAAAAAGCAAAGCGGATGTTCAATGTGGCAATGGCCAGGGTAGACTACAACGGAGAATACCATTATTGTTACTGTACAAAAAGTTCGCATTTCACTTTCGTACTTGAAGAGGCACTGAAGAACGATATACATATAGAAACTTCGTCCGCTTTTGATATTTTCATTGTGGAGGAATTACTCAGAATGGGGCTTATTGACAAATCCCGGTATGTGGTCTGCAATGGGTATAAACGCCCCTTATATACAGAAAAGGTCAGTGACCTGATCAATAACGGTTTTGAAAACACCATTCCGGTAATTGACAACAAGGACGAGATCAAAGATTATAACGAGCTCATCCGGAACGACAGGCAATGTAATCTCGGAATCCGTATAGCTGCCGAGGAAGAGCCCAAGTTCGAGTTCTACACTTCAAGGCTGGGGATCCGGTACAAGGATATTGTGCCCTATTACAAGACACATATTCAGAATGACCGCCGATTCGGGCTGAAAATGCTTCATTTCTTCATTAACACCGGAATCAAAGACAATGCATATTACTGGAACGAGCTTTCAAAATGTGTAAATGTATATTGCCAGCTTAAAAAGATCTGCCCTGAACTGGACAGTCTGAATATTGGCGGTGGATTTCCCGTTAAAAATTCACTCGGGTTTGAATACGATTATGAATACATGACCGAGGAGATCATCGGCCAGATCAAATTGATCTGTGAGCAGCACAACGTGCCAGAACCCGATATTTTTACCGAGTTTGGGGCATTTACCGTGGGGGAAAGCGGGGCTGTCATCTATTCAATTCTCAATCAGAAACAACAAAATGACCGTGAGTTGTGGAATATGATCGACAGCAGTTTCATGACCACACTTCCCGACATCTGGGCCAGCAAACAGCGTTTTATTTTGCTGGCACTGAACAACTGGGACAAGGAATATGAAAGGGTGAACCTGGGGGGGCTGACGTGCGACAGCATGGATTATTATAACGCAGAATCCCATGCAAATGCAGTCTTTCTGCCAAAGCTGAGAAAAGACAGCACCCAGTATATCGGGATGTTCCATACGGGTGCCTACCAGGAAACCCTGGGCGGATTCGGCGGGCTTCAGCATTGCCTGATCCCTGCCCCGAAAATGGTCATTATTGACCGTAACGAAGAAGGTGAATATCACACCAAGTTGTTTGCCAAGGAACAGAGTTATAAATCGATGTTGAAAACCCTCGGGTTTTAAATCACGTTTTTCTTAACTTTGTGAGTTTTCAACTTAACGCCACGGGAATGACTTCCAGCAACAATACATTTAAGAAGAATACGTTTAAGTCGCCCGGCAAATCCCCGGCAGGCAATAAAGGCAGGAAGAAGGTGTGGTCAGGCCCTGAAAGTTTCTCCGCAAACAGCCGGGTCCGCAAAGCCGGCGGGCTGTTTCTGGTATTGCTCTCCGTCTTTTTGCTGCTGGCCTTCGTCTCTTATCTGTTCAGCTGGAAGGCTGATGACGCAATGCTGGACGGAAGAACCTTCAACTGGTCTTTACTGACAGACTCTGCGATTGATGTGGAGAATATGATGGGACGAATCGGTGCCATACTTGCACATTTCTTTATCAAACAGGGGTTCGGTATCGCATCTTTCGCTTTTGTGCTGATCCTGTTTGTATCAGGCATACGAGTTTTAACCGACTTTCGTTTACTCCCGTTAAAACGAACCATTGCCAATGCACTTTTTATCCTTGTATGGGTTTCTGTCTTCTTTGGCTATCTTATTGGCACCGGAGACTTGCTGATACTCGGCGGAATATTTGGCTATGAAGGGGCATTGTGGCTGAATGGATTACTGGGAAAAGCCGGAACAGCTATTTTATTATTCTTTGCTGCCGGGGCATGGGTCATTATCGTATTTGATCCCAGTTTCAAAAATGCCGGGCTTTTTCTGGCCGGTCTTTTCCGGGGAAAACAGGAACGCGAAACTCCGGCTGATCCGGCTGATTCGTGGAACCAGGAAACAGTTGCAGCCCCCCTTGAAGCCGATCAGGATCCTGATCAGCCAAAAGAGGAACCCAACACCCAACCTGACTCTGTGTCAGATCAGGCAAATGAAGATGAGATTTCCGATGGTGGTGTTGAAAAAGACCCTGTTTCCGACATCGAACTTGATGCCGGGCTCCCCGATACTGAAGGCACTAAAAATGACAAAGAAGGGAAACCCGCCGGGGATCCGGAACTGGAAATTGAAATTGCTGACGGAAAGATCACTGGCAACAACTATCAGTCAATCGAGGATCCTTTTTCCGGTGACGGAGATGAGACACCAGACCTTTCTCACCTTGGCGAATATGATCCTACACTGGATTTGCCAAAATACCGCCTGCCTGAACTTCGCCTGCTCGACGACAGGGGAAGCGGAACAATACAAATAAACAAAGATGAGCTGGAGGCCAACAAAAACCGGATCATTGAAACACTTAACAATTACAGCATAAGCATCGATAAAATCAAGGCTACCGTTGGCCCCACAGTTACCCTGTATGAGATTATTCCCGCCCCCGGCGTACGCATTTCCAGAATCAGAAACCTGGAAAATGACATTGCCCTGAGCCTGGCCGCATTGGGGATTCGGATCATTGCCCCCATTCCCGGAAAAGGCACCATCGGCATTGAGGTACCGAACAGTCAGCCGGAGATTGTGTCCATGAAATCAGTACTGGGCAGCGATCGTTTCCGCAATTCTTCTTACGAGCTACCCATTGGTCTGGGCAAAACCATTGCCAATGAAACCTTCATTGCCGACCTCACAAAAATGCCCCATCTTCTCATGGCGGGATCAACCGGGCAAGGCAAGTCTGTTGGACTGAATGCCATACTGGCATCGATCCTTTACAAGAAACACCCGGCATATGTAAAGTTTGTTCTGGTCGATCCCAAAAAAGTGGAACTGAACCTTTTTTCCAAAATTGAAAGACACTTTCTTGCCAAGCTTCCGGATGCGGAAGAGGCCATCGTTACAGAAACCCGGCAGGTGGTGAGAACCATCAATTCTCTGTGCGTAGAGATGGACAACCGCTATGACCTGCTGAAAGATGCCCAGGCAAGAAATGTCAAAGAATACAATGCAAAATTTGTGGCCAGGCGGCTCAACCCCAATATGGGGCATCGCTTTCTGCCATATATTGTTTTGTTTATTGATGAATTTGCCGACCTGATCATGACAGCCGGAAAAGAAATAGAGCTACCGATAGCCCGCCTGGCTCAGCTCGCGCGTGCAGTGGGCATCCACCTGATCATTGCTACCCAGCGGCCGTCGGTAAATATCATTACCGGAACCATCAAGGCCAATTTCCCGGCAAGGATCGCCTTCCGCGTCACTTCAAAGATTGATTCCCGCACCATTCTCGACAGCGGAGGTGCAGATCAACTGATCGGCCGGGGAGATATGCTGCTCTCCACAGGAAGTGATCTGCTCCGGTTACAATGTGCTTTTATTGACACCCCGGAAATTGAACGCATCTGCGAGTTCATCGGATCACAAAGAGCCTACCCCGATGCCTTCCACCTACCCGAATATCACGAGGATGAGGCATCGGAGCAGGAAGCGGGAGACCCATCGGAACGGGACGAATTGTTTGAAGATGCCGCCCGTATTGTGGTTTCCACCCAGCAGGGATCCACCTCCTTAATTCAGCGGAAATTAAAACTCGGCTATAACAGGGCTGGCAGGATTATTGATCAGCTTGAAGCAGCAGGTATTGTCGGCCCGTTTGAAGGGAGCAAAGCCAGGGAAGTGCGGGTCAAGGACGAAATGCGTCTGGAGGAAATTCTGCAGAACGAGTAACAAAAACACAAAAACATGATCGCATTTATTTGTTTCATTCTTTGCATCCAGCTGGCTTCAGCTCAGAACCAGGACGATGCTCCCAGGATGTATGAAGAAAAGGCAGAGGAGATCCTGGAGGAAGCCGGCAGGGTTCTCAGGAGTTATGAATCTCTCTATGCTTCATTTGTATATCAGATGGAGGACGGGGAAAGTGGATACGAAGAGCAAATGGATGCCATATTGTACACCAGGGGAGATCAGTATCATATGCGCATAGGTGACAATTATTTTATTTCTGACGGCGAAGTGGTCTGGACATTCATGGAAGAGGTCAATGAAGTACACATCAGCCTGGCGGAAGATACGGAAGGCGCCATGACCCCCACTTCCGTACTCGACAACTTCAGGGAAGAATTTCGTTCAACCTGGCTCAGGGAAGAACCCTATAACAATCAAAGCGTGCACATTATTGACATGATGCCCCAACAGCCACAGGCTTTCTACAAATACAGGGTTGCCATCAATATGGAAAACCATCGGCTTGAATACACCCAGGCCCACGACAGGCACGGGGGGATCTACCGTTACAATATAGAAGCACTGGAACCAAACCCTGACATTCCGGATGGAATCTTTTCTTTTGATCCCTCAGCATATCCGGAAATTGAGGTCATTGATCTTCGCTGACTCCTTCTTCGTTTTCATCCGAAACTTCTCCGGTAAAAATTTCAATAGGTCGGCTGACATCCACCCGGCGATAATTATGGATACGGTAAATGCTGGTATTCGTATTCTCCCAGCCATTCCCCGTGCCAAAGGGACGCATAAAAGAGAACGGGCTCTCAAAACCCCTGTTATTCAATAACGCCATACAACGGTCGAAGTCCTTCCCGTATTCAAACAGCGCATTGAGGAAGAAATAAGTAGTCTGAGCTCCCTTGAAGGCATCATCATCGGGCTCAGTGTGATAGACACCCCTGTAACGTTTCACGAAATCCTGTATGTGCAGATCCCTGTAATCGTAAAAGTTGGGGGAAAATATATGGACATTCAGGTTTTGCAGATAGTCAATTTCTATGCTTTGATAATCCTCCCATTCAGGTATACCGAACACCGATATGTCAAACTCGCGGCGATATTCATGCAAACGGCGCAGGTAGTCAGACAAAAACGGCTCACCACTAATCAGGGTGATCAACACATTTTTCTGATCCGGCCTCATTTTCCCCATGACACCTTCTATCCCTTCTCGCCGGTAAATTACTTCCTGTACATTATCTGGCCGGGCCACACGTTTTCCTGATATCATCCCGGGCATCTGTCCGGCTCCCCCTTCCGACATCACCAACTGACTGACCCTGCGATTCCCCACCAATGTGCCATCAAAATAATACCCGTTTACCCTGGCAAGGTGCAGGCTGTCATAAAAATGATTGCGCATGGCCACTTTATGCAACAGGGTATCCTCAAATGCACTGATCACTTCCTGTGCTCCGGGCTGACTATTGTGAACCAGCAGGATATTCTGCCGGGGATAATTGATAGACACATAATTAGCCACCTCGGAAAGCATGGTCTCCAGTGACGGTGTGGCCTTAAAAAGGTTCGGCATGTCGGGCAGATGCTGATTATCGGGCAATAAGGGCGAAACCACAGGGATATCATGACGCCGCCCATAAGCTGCGATATAATCCAGGGTCTGCTCATAGAACGGCCCGATTATCAGATCCATGTCCCGGAACCCATCGCTGTCCGTGGCTCTTCTGGCCTTGGGCAATTGCTCAGAAACGTCATACACATGAAGCGTCACATCCATGCCCTGTTCACGAAGAGAATCCAGTGCAAGCAGTGCACCCTGATAATAGCTCAGGAAAGCAAATGAAGGATGATCGAGCGGCAAAATTCCTGCACGCCGGGTTCCTGAATCACCGTGTCTGAGCCTGTTATTCATAGGTTCATCCGGTACCGTAACCGGCAGGCGGTCTTGCATATAGGGGAATCCTCCGGGCGGATCCACTTCTTCCAGAAATAGCGGGATCAATAATGCCACCTGGTAATGGTCTTTGTGTTCCGGTTCAAAACAGTATGCATCCGGTCGGGGTGCAACCTCCTTGGGCGAATCAGCAGGCAGGAAAATATAGCTTTGCCTTTCAGGTTGTGGCACCCGCTCTGCTGCTGCCACAGGTTCGGTTGGCACCCGGATTTCCTGACCTGCCTGCAGCCCCTCCCCGATATCCGGGTTAAGCCTCTCCAAAGCCTCCACCGTTAACCCGAACTGTTGCGATATTCCGAATTTGGTTTCCCCTGAAGAGACGGTATACAGTTGGTAATCAACATCTTCTTCAACTTCCGCAACTTGCTCTTCCTGCAGATCTTCTACAGGAATCCTGAGTACATGGCCGACCTGCAGCCCCCCACGGGCCTGCGGGTTATAAAACAGGATCTCTTCAATGGGCACGCCATATTGCTGAGACAGGCCAAACAATGTTTCCTGCCGCTTCACTTCGTGCTCGGTAAAATCGCCCCGGGGCTCCGGAGCTACCTCCCTGATCTCCACAGGCTCCGTTCTTCTGACATCCTCTTCATCAAAATCTTCTTCGTCAACAGGAATACGAATCACCTGGTTGTACTGCAATCCATACCTGACATCGGGGTTTTCTTCCAGGATGTCATCCTGCTCTACACCATAAGCCCTGGCAATAGAGTAAAGCGTTTGCCCTTGGAGTACCGCATGCAAATAATAAGGCTTTTCATCAATGATATGGATGGTGGTCGAACGGTTGGTAATCCCCTGGTTTTCCCGAATTTCCTGCTGCTCCTGCGCCAAAGCAGGCAACCCTCCATGAACCCAAAGAATGACAATCAATGCAAAAAAGAATCGCGTCACCATATAAAAAAATGGTTTACTTAAAATACGTCTGTTCCGGGAGAAAAATTGCAATGCGGTCATATTATTCCCATTCAATGGTGGCAGGTGGTTTGGAACTGATGTCATACACCACCCGGTTCACACCCTTTACATTATTTATAATGGCGTTGCTTACATTGGCAAGAAACTCATAGGGAAGATGGATCCAGTCAGCCGTCATTCCGTCCGTAGAGCCGACCGCCCTTAATACCACGGCATTTTCATAAGTACGCTCATCCCCCATCACTCCAACCGACTGCACGGGCAAAAGAATTGCTGCCGCCTGCCAGACATCGTCATACAACCCCTCCTTTTTCAGGGCCTGAATAAAGAAATGATCCACTTCCTGCAAAATCCTGACCTTTTGGGCATTCACCTCACCCAGTATACGGATACCCAACCCGGGTCCGGGAAAAGGATGCCTCCCCAGAATTGCAGTGGAAATATCAAGGCTGCGGCCGACTTTCCTTACCTCGTCTTTAAACAAGCTGTTCAGTGGTTCCACAACCTTCAGATTCATCAGATCAGGTAAACCACCTACGTTGTGGTGAGATTTGATGGTCACAGAAGGTCCTTTCACAGAAACCGACTCGATCACGTCCGGGTAAATGGTTCCCTGCGCAAGCCAGTTCACATCCTTGATCTTGTGAGCTTCCCTTTCAAAAACTTCAATAAACACCCGCCCGATTGCCTTACGTTTAACCTCCGGGTCAGTCACTCCTCTCAGGGCCTGAAGGAAATGGTCGGCGGCTCTCACTCCGCGTACATTCAGCCCCATATCCTTATATGAGGAAAGTACTTCCTCAAATTCATTCTTGCGCAGCAAGCCATTATCCACAAATATGCAATGCAACTGTTTTCCGATGGCCTGATTCAGCAGTACTGCCGCCACACTGGAGTCAACACCGCCGGACAGCCCAAGCACCACTTTATCGCCTCCGATCTTGTCTTTCAGTTTGTTTACTGCATCCTGAACAAATGACTCAGGTGTCCAATCCTGCGCACATCCGCAAATGTCCACCACAAAATTTCTGAGTAATTGCTGCCCCCGGATAGTATGATATACCTCAGGATGAAACTGCAGCCCATATGTATTTTTCTCCGGCATCCCAAAGGCCGCCACACCAATATCATTGGTCCGGGCAAGCAGGCGATGGCCCCCAGGCAAACGGGTGATCGTGTCTGCATGCGACATCCATACCTGGGAGTGCAGGTCAATGTCCCGAAACAGCGGCTCACCGGGTTCGATATGCGAGAGCATTGCACGCCCGTATTCCCTTGAAGAAGAAGCCATAACCTCTCCCCCATACATCACCGTAAGGAGCTGTGCTCCGTAACAGACACCCAGCAGCGGTTTTCCTTCACCAATCCACGAAAGGTCAGGGCGCAGTGCCTCATCGTCGCGGACGCTGAAAGGGCTTCCGGATAAAATAACTCCCTTAATCTGGGAGCATTCTTCCGGTTTATAGTTGTAGGGGTGTATTTCACAATACACATTCAGCTCCCTGACCCTCCTTGCAATAAGCTGGGTATACTGGGAACCAAAATCCAGGATTAAAATCATTTCTTGCATAATGCAAAGATAATTATATGATTTATTCCTCTGACGAATACTAAGGGATATAAAAAAGTGTTCTGGGTTATTTCTTATTTTTGTATCAACAAAAAATGAGCCATATGACTGTTGTAAATAACCTGAAAAACATTTTTGAGGAACTTCCGGAAGGAGTCAAGCTGATTGCGATAAGCAAAACAAACACCCCGGATCAGATCATGCAGGTATACAATGCCGGGCACCTCGTATTTGGCGAGAGCAAGGCCCAGGAGCTAATTCCCAAATACGAGGCTCTTCCGAAGGACATCCGCTGGCATATGGTCGGACACCTGCAATCCAATAAGGTAAAATACATCGCTCCGTTCATAGAACTTATACACAGCATCGACAGCCAGAAACTCCTTAAGGTGGTCAACAAGGAAGCCGGGAAGAATGCGCGGACCATTCAATGCCTTCTCCAGATAGATATAGCGGAAGAAGAGTCAAAATATGGGCTTAAATTTGAAGAAGCCTGCGAGATGCTGGAAAGCGAATCATTTCGCAGCATGGAAAATGTGGAAATTTGCGGGCTGATGGGCATGGCTACATTTACCGAAAACACAGATCAGGTCAAATCAGAATTCCGGCAGCTCAGACAATACTTCGATACCATCCGTGAGAAATATTTTGCCGGGAAACCCTCTTTCAAAGAAATTTCAATGGGAATGTCTGGCGATTACGGGCTTGCCGTTGAAGAAGGAAGCACAATGGTTCGTATTGGCAGTGCAATTTTCGGCGAACGTGATAATTAATCGTTTATTTTTAACCAACAACAACCTGACACAAAAACCAAACAACACATGAAAGAAGCTGAAACAACCAAGGGCACAAGAATCAAAGCCCCCGATCTGTCACAGTATGGCATCCATGATGTACAACAGGTCTTTTACAACCTGTCTTACGACGATCTCTTTGAACACGAAACCGATCCTTCCCTGGAAGAATATGAAAAAGGATTTGTCACCAACACCGGGGCCGTGGCGGTAGACACCGGTATTTTCACCGGACGTTCACCCAAAGACAAGTACATTGTGAGGGAGGGAACCTCGCAAGACAATATCTGGTGGGCCGACGGGAAAAACCGGTCCGACAACAAACCCATTTCCGAAGAGACCTGGGATTCCCTGAAAGAGACCACCCTGAACCAGTTTCACGGAAAGAAGCTGTATGTGATGGATGCATACTGCGGTGCCAATGAGAACACCCGGATCAAAATCCGTGTAGTCACGGAAGTTGCCTGGATGGCTCATTTTGTCAAAAATATGTTTATCCGTCCGGCAGAGGAAGACCTGGAAAACTTTGAACCGGACTTCGTGATGCTGAATGCATGTAAAACGGTCAATGAGAATTGGGAAGAACAGGACCTGAATTCTGACGTTTACGTAGCCTTCAACCTGAAAGAAAGAAAGGCCGTTGTGGGTGGCACATGGTATGGCGGAGAAATCAAGAAAGGCTTCTTTTCCATGATGAATTATTACCTCCCCCTCAGGGGGATGGCCGCCATGCACTGTTCGGCCAATATGGGCAAAAATGGTGACACAGCCATATTTTTCGGGCTTTCCGGCACCGGAAAAACAACGCTCTCAGCCGACCCGGACAGATACCTGATCGGTGATGATGAACATGGATGGGATGATGAGGGGATCTTCAATTTTGAGGGTGGCTGTTATGCCAAATGCATCAACCTGAGCAAAGAAAAGGAACCCGACATTTACAACGCCATACAGCGTAACGCACTGCTGGAAAATGTGGTGTATGACGAAAAAACCGGGGAAATCGACTTTTCGGACACCAGCAAAACAGAAAACACCAGGGTCTCATATCCCCTTTATCACATTAAGAACATTGTCAAACCTGTTTCCAAAGGAACACACCCTAAGAAGGTGATCTTTCTCACTGCGGATGCCTTTGGAATACTGCCACCGGTAGCACGCCTGAACCGCGACCAGGCCATGTACTATTTTCTCAGCGGCTATACCGCCAAACTGGCAGGAACCGAACGGGGTGTCAAAGAACCCCTGCCAACCTTTTCTTCGGCTTTCGGTGCTGCTTTCCTGCTGCTTCATCCTACTGTTTATGCCCAGGAGCTGGCAAAAAAGATGAAAGAACATGGTGCCACTGCCTACCTGGTCAACACGGGCTGGATCGGAGGTCCCTACGGGGTCGGGCAACGGATAGATATTGACAGCACCAGGAATATTATCCGTTCGATCCTGGACGGATCGCTGGACCGGGCAGAGGTGGAGGAGCTTGCACCTTTCGGGCTGATGATACCCAAAGAGGTCAGGGGGGTCGACGGCAGCATCCTGAACCCCAAAAACACCTGGAAGTACGAAACGGCTTACATGAAGCGGGCCGATGAGCTGGCAGAGAAATTTATTAAAAACTTTAACAACTTCACCGACACCGAGGAGGGGCAACGACTTGTGGCGGCAGGGCCGCAAAACAAGTTCATGAAGCAGTATTACAGGTATTATGAAAAGAAGATTGACCGGCTGGAGAAAAAACATGCGGCCGAAATAAACCGCCTTAAAGACCAGATTTATATACTGCATAATTCTTTCAATGAATACATTTCCTTCAACTCCATCAACACCGACTATAAAAACAGGAAACTGAAAAGGCATGTACCCGTGGTTTCTTTCTTTGATACCCAAAGCCAGGATTTACTGAACAAATGCAACCTGGAACTGAGCCGGCTGATGGATTCTGTGGGGTTCGAGTTCTTCTCCAACGGGGAAAAGCGGGAAGGATTGAGCGAACACATGACAAAATCCATAAATGATCTTAGTCTTTTCGAAGTTTACGAGCGCATTGACGACATCGCCAAATGCATCAACGGAAGAAAATGTGCCAATCAGCAACTTGAAGAGGCGACCCGGGATTTGCTGAACCTGGTAAAGGATACCCCAGGTTTTCTGATCAAAGCAGGATCGTTGCTTGTGGTGAAATATCACGGAGAAGATGGTGTACAACAAAATAGTGTCAGGGCCGTTAAACTATCAGTATCAGGACTCATCCATATTGACAAGAACCCCGGGCTTTTGCAGCAGCCGGAACAGCTGATGCAGGAGATCAACCACTTTTAGAATATACCCTGAACTAACCGGCAGTAACCCCGTTTGACCTTAACCTCTCTACTTGCACGAGTCACACAAACGGGAGCTGCCGGTTATCTTCGGTCTCCCCCAATACACCATTCCGTCACAAAAAAATGCAGTTTACCGGGATTTTTTTTATAAATTACTTGTGAACGGGCAAAATTTTCGTACATTTGGTTTGTTCACCAATTTATTGTTTAATTTGTTTGTTATGGAAACCGGTACAATTAAGTTTTTTAATGAGAAAAAGGGGTATGGGTTCATCGTTGATGACAAAACCGAGAAAGATGTTTTTGTTCACCACACCGGCTTGCTTGACCCTGTCACCAACAATGACAAGGTAACGTTTGAAATTTCTGAGGATGAAAGGGGGAAAAAAGCAATCAATGTAAAGAAAGACGAATGACCTGTTTTTCATTACGCTGCTAAAGCTCCGTAAGCAATACGGGGCTTTTTTTTTGAAAAACCATTACTTTTACACCAAAAACAAGCATGGTTATTGTCGGCATAACAGGTACGCTGGGAGCCGGAAAAGGAACGGTTGTTGAATACCTGGTCAGGGAAAAGCGATTCGCTCATTTTTCCGTACGTGAATTTTTAAAGGAGGAGCTGGAAAGGCGACAGATGCCTGTAGACAGGGATACCCTTACAGCCATTGCCAACTCAATCAGGGCAAAATATGGCCCTTCGCACATCGCTGAAGCATTGATAAAAAGCGCAAAGGACCTGGGTCATAATTGTGTGATTGAGAGCATACGGACACCGGGCGAAGTGGAAGCCCTGCGCAGGGAAGAAGCGTTTTTTCTACTGGCCGTAGACGCAGATCCCCGCATCAGGTACAAACGGATCCGCCACAGGAATTCAGAAACCGACCGGGTATCCTATTCAACCTTCATCATGAACGAGGAAAGGGAGATGTACACCACCGACCCCAATAAGCAAAACCTTGCAGCCTGTATTGATTCTGCCGATTATGTAATCAGGAATGACGGCAGCCTTGCAGACCTGCAGCAGAAAACAGAAGGGTTCCTTAAGCTTACAGGCGCAGGACAAAACAAACAAACAGGCAGATAACTATGACAACCAGTAACTATAAAAGACCTTCATGGGATGAATATTTCATGGAGATCGCCCATACGGTAAGTAAACGGGCAACCTGCGACAGAGGACGTAGCGGATGCGTTATTGCAAGGGGGAGGCAAATTCTTGTGACCGGTTACGTAGGATCTCCCATCGGCCTCCCCCACTGTGATGATGCAGGTCATCAAATGAAAAAACTTCAGCACGAAGACGGGCGGGTAACCACCCACTGTATGCGGACAGTCCACGCGGAGCAAAATGCAATCTGCCAGGCGGCAAAACTGGGCATAAGCATTGAGGATGCCACCCTATATTGCCGGATGACCCCCTGCAGGGTTTGTGCCATGCTAATAATCAATTGCGGCATTAAGCGGGTGGTTTGCGAAAAAAAATACCACGCCGGCAGTGAGTCAGAACAATTGTTCGCTGAAGCCGGCGTGGTACTTGAATATTTCGCAGATGAGGTATTGCAGTATAAAAATCAGTGATCAGGATTAATCGTCGCCAAAGATCCTCACCACGCGCTCACCGTCTGAACGGGTGTAGCCGCGAAACATTCCCGATGTATTGAAGGGCATGCTCACATTGCCGTCTTTGTCAACAGCGATGAGTCCGCCGTTCACACCCAAATCTCTCAACGTACCGTGAATAATGCTGTTGGTGGCCTCCTCCAGCTCAACACCTTTGTAGCGCATCTGTGCAGACACATCATAGGCCACCGCATATTTAATGAAATATTCGCCGTGCCCGGTTGATGAAACGGCACAACTGGAATTCTCCGCATATGTTCCGGCACCGATAATCGGGCTGTCTCCTACACGGTTGTAGCGTTTGGCCGTCATTCCGCCCGTTGAGGTAGCAGCTGCCAGGTTTCCGTTCTTATCAAGGGCAACTGCACCTACCGTACCCATCATATCAGCAGAATCGATATAGCCGGTTTCATCCATCCGGCGAAGTTGCTCCTGCAGCTGGTCATAACGATACTCATCAAAAAAGTAAGAAGGATCCACGATATCTGCACCATGTTCCATGGCGAAAGCTTCTGCTCCCCGGGCCGTCAGCAGCACATGGGGAGAGAGATCCATAACCTTCCGGGCAGTACTGATGGGGTTACGGATATTCGTCACCCCTGCTATGGCACCGGCCGTCATCTGCTGACCGCACATAATGGAAGCATCCAGCTCATTGCCACCCTCGTGTGTAAAAACAGCTCCTTTCCCTGCATTAAATTTGGGAGAATCCTCCATAATCCGCACTGCAGCTTCCACTGCTTCAAGGCTGGAACCACCTGCTTCAAGTATGGCCTCCCCGGCATCCAGGGCCTCATTCAATTTGGCATTAAAAGCCTCTTCCCGATCCTCAGGCACCCGTTCACGATCCACATTTCCGGCCCCACCGTGGATTACCAGGGTGTAATTGCCCTGGGCAAAAAGCCCGGAAAAACTTACCAGCCAGGCAAACATCAAAAAAACAGTCAATTTCTTCTTCATGGTTTTAATTGGATTTATTGGATTTATTGCGTTTGTTCATATTCATAATTCAGCTGATCAAGTACTTCTGCCGTCACGTCATATGCCTGATCAGCAAACAGGATTCCGCCTCCTCGTGAATAACCCAATATAAAGTCATACCCCTTATCCCGGTTATACCGCTCCAGAAAGTCACTGATTCTTTCCAGCAATTCCTCATTCAACTCTCTTTCCTTCCTGGCAAGCCGATCCATGTAGGTTTCATTTAGCTGCATCAGATCCTGCTGTCGCTGCATCAATTCCTGCTCCATCAGCTGGGCTTCTTCCATGTCAATAGTTCCGGCCTGAATCTGTTGCTGAAAGCGTTCCACGTCATTTTGAAAAGTGTGCTGACGCCTTTCCAGGTCAGTTTCAAGCTGCCGTTGCTCTGCTTCAAACTCATCCCGCATTTCAACAGCCCTAAGGTACTGCTCCATCAGGATCTCATTATTCACATAAGCAATAACATGTGTGGCCTCATCAATTTTTCTTTCAACCCCGGGCATTTCCACAGCATCCCGCTCTTCCCCTACAGGGCTTTCCATAAAATGAAGTCCGTAGAGAACAACCAGGCCCAGAAAAAGGACCACATTAATAACCATACCCTTGTTCATTCCACCGGCTACAGGGCTTCTTTCAGGGGCGCCCTGTTCCGTCTTCTCTTTCTTTTCCATATTGATTTTTGATTGTTAATAGTGATTGTTGATTGCAAAGATCTATCTGCTAATTTCCCATCTCCGACATAAAACGTATCCGCATCAGCCTGACTTCCTCTTCTGTGAAGTCGTCCTCTCCCAGTTCTTCGAGGGCCTGATCAAAAGAATCGCTTTCTGCTGTCGTAAAATAATCGAATATCTCCTCCTGCTTGTCCACATCGACCACCTCATTAATATAGTAACCAATGTCAATTTTGGTGCCTGAAGCCACAATAGTCTCCAGCTCGTGCAGCAGGTCATCAAAATTCAGTCCTTTGGCTTCAGCAAGATCTTCCAGGGAAACTTTCCGGTCAATATTCCGGATCAGGTAAACCTTTAACCCTGATTTATTCACCACAGACTTCACCACCATATCCATGGGCCGCTCGATCTCATTATCCTCCACGTACCTCGATATCAAATCAATAAATGGACGGCCAAAGCGCTCTGCTTTTCCGCTGCCAACCCCTGTGATCTGCTTCAGTTCATCGAGTTTTACCGGGTACTGGATGGCCATATCCTCCAGCGACGGATCCTGAAAGATCACAAAGGGAGGCAGGTTATGTTTGCGGGCAATCTGTTTACGAAGGTCCTTAAGCAATGAGAACAGGACCTTGTCCGTTGCACTGGTTTTCTGGGCCATTCCTGCTACGCTGTCGGCATCATCAGGGGTATCGTAATCATGATCTTTACTCATCCTGACTGAGCGGGGTTTCTCCAGGTACCCATGTCCTGCTTCAGTGACCTTCAATGTGCCATAGTCTTCAATATCCTTTTCCAAAAGCCGCTCAACGAGACTTTGCCTCAGAACAGCGTACCAGAATTTCTCATCTTTGTGGGCGCCTTTGCCAAAAACATCCAGCTGATTGTGCTTGCAGGATTTAACAGCTGTGGTATTTTTTCCCATAAGAACGCTTATTACATGTTTGGGTCTGAACAATTCCTTCACCGCAACAACGGTTTCTAACAGCAGGCAAATATATTCTTTTCCTTCAAATTTTTCTTTCGGATTCAGACAATTGTCGCATGACCCGCAATTTTCTTTTTTATATATCTCACCAAAGTAATTTAAAAGCGTTTTCCGCCGGCAAATGGAGGATTCAGCATACGCAACTGTTTCCATAAGCAACTGCATTCCGATCTCCTGTTCGGCCACCGGCTTCCCTTTCAGGAATTTTTCCATTTTTTGGATGTCGTCGTAAGCGTAGAAAGCAATGCAATTTCCCTCCCCCTCATCCCGGCCGGCACGACCGGTTTCCTGGTAATACGCCTCCAGGCTTTTGGGAATATCATGGTGGATGACGTACCGGACATCGGGTTTATCGATACCCATTCCGAAGGCAATGGTGGCGACGATCACCTCTGCATCTTCCATCAGGAACTTATCCTGGTTGGTCACCCTGACCGCTGCATCCAGACCGGCATGATAGGGCAACGCCCTGATCCCGTTCACCTGAAGTGTAGCTGCGAGTTCTTCCACTTTTTTCCGGCTCAGACAATAAATAATCCCGGACTTGCCTTCCTGTGACTTCACATAATGTATGATGTCACGGGTGGCATTCTTCGTTTTCGGACGAATTTCATAGTAGAGATTGGGCCGGTTGAAAGACGAAATAAAACGGCGGGCATCCGTCATTCCCAGATTCTTTTGAATATCCTGCTGTACTTTCATGGTGGCTGTAGCCGTAAGGGCAATTACCGGTACTTTTCGCTCAAATGCCTCGATGATCGGACGCAAACGCCGGTACTCAGGCCTGAAATCATGTCCCCATTCAGAAATACAGTGGGCCTCGTCTACGGCAAAAAATGAAATATCAAGCGTTTTGAGAAAAGATACATTCTCCTCCTTGGTAAGCGATTCCGGGGCAACATACAATAATTTGGTCACGCCGCTGCTGAGGTCACTTTTTACCTGGTTGACCTCTGCACGGGTAAGAGAGGAGTTTAACACATGGGCAATGCCGTCAAAGGATGCAAAATTACGAATGGCATCCACCTGGTTCTTCATCAGGGCAATCAGGGGAGAAACAATGATGGCCGTACCCTTTCCTATCAGCGCAGGCAACTGGTAGCACATAGACTTACCACCACCGGTGGGCATGATCACAAAAGAGTCATTCCCCTTCATCAGACATTGAACAATGGCTTCCTGGTCTCCTTTAAACGCTCCGTATCCAAAAATTTGTTTTAGCAGCTCACGAAGAGAAACACTGCTTTTAACCTCCATGGTATTATTACTTATATTGTGCACTTCCATAACACCGTAACAAAAAACAGGCCGAAATATTTAATCAATGAATTATAACAGATTCTTCCCGTTTTGGGAAAAATCGCGTAGGTTTGTAGTGTAAATTTAGTATTAAATAAATGGTTTAACAAAGTTTTTCAATAATTATAATAAAGTGAAATCAGCTAGTAAAATCAAGGAAATTGCATTGCACACGATAGAAGATGAGTGGCTGGCGATAAGTCGCTTGAAAAACTACATCGATGATGATTTTGTGCGGGCCGTGGAGCAGATTCTTCAGAGCAAAGGCCGCATCGTTGTAACCGGAATCGGTAAAAGTGCCATCATTGCAGAAAAGATTGTAGCAACCTTCAACTCAACCGGAACCCCTGCCATATTCATGCATGCAGCAGATGCTATTCATGGTGATCTGGGCATCATCCAGAATGAAGACCTTGTTATGTGCATCAGCAACAGCGGAAACACTCCTGAAATCAAGGTGCTCGTTCCCATGCTCAAAGCCCTGGGCGCCAGCCTCATTGCCATGACAGGCAACACCAACTCTTACCTGGCCCGGCAAGCAGATATACTGATCAATACAACGGTCGACAATGAGGCCACACCAGGCAATCCGGCCCCCACATGCAGCACAACCGCTCAACTTGTCATGGGTGATGCCATGGCCATTGCGTTGCTTCACTGCCGTGGATTTACTGCCAGCGATTTTGCAAAATACCATCCGGGGGGGTCCCTGGGCAAGCAACTTTACCTTACGGCAGAAAACCTTTACCCACGGAATGAAAAACCTGCTGTTACGCTGGAAGACGACATCCAGACCCTTATTATCGAGATTTCCGGGAAACGCCTGGGAGCCACCGCTGTTTTAGACAAAGGGCATGTTGCGGGCATTATTACCGACGGTGACCTTCGGCGGATGCTTCAGAAAAATCAGGACATTTCCGGCATCCGGGCCAAAAATATCATGAGTGTCGACCCCAGGGTCATTACAGGTGATACCCTGGCTGTAGATGCCCTGCAACTGATGCGACAAAATAACATCACTCAGCTTATCGTTGTGGATGATAATGAATACAAGGGCATTGTTCATTTGCACGATATTCTCAACGAAGGCATTATCTGATCCCCTTAACGATTACTAATACCTGTCTGTATGAACAGTATGAAGTTGTATACCCGAAACCTGGTGAAAAAATACAAGAAGCGCGTGGTGGTCAACCATGTGTCGGTTGAAGTAAGCCAGGGGGAGATTGTGGGGTTGCTCGGCCCCAACGGTGCCGGCAAAACCACCACTTTTTACATGATGGTGGGATTGATCAAACCCAATAAAGGATCCATCCACCTGGAAGAGGAAAACATCACCAACCTGCCCATGTATAAAAGGGCGCAGATGGGCATTGGTTACCTGGCACAGGAAGCCAGTGTGTTTCGCAGCCTCAGCGTGGAGGACAATATAAAAGCCGTACTGGAGTTTACAGACAAAAGGAAAGAAGAGCAAAAGGAAAAGCTTGAAAGCCTGCTGAATGAGTTCGGCCTGCAATACATCAGGAAAAGCAAAGGCATTACACTTTCAGGCGGAGAAAGAAGGCGGACAGAGATTGCCAGATCACTGGCCGTTGACCCCAAATTTATTTTGCTGGATGAGCCTTTTGCAGGAGTAGACCCCATTGCCGTTGAGGATATCCAGGGAATCGTTTCCCAGCTTAAAGAGAGGAATATCGGGGTGTTGATTACGGATCATAACGTGCACGAAACCCTGTCAATTACCGACAGGGCCTACCTGCTCTTTGAAGGCTCCATCCTGAAAGCCGGTACATCCGACGAACTGGCGGAAGACCCGGAAGTCAGAAAACTCTATCTTGGGGAAAGTTTCCAGTTGAGGCGCTGACCCTACCTGGACGACCTGACGAGAGCAACAGCCTGGGCGGCAACTCCTTCTTCGCGCCCGACAAAACCCAGTTTTTCCGTTGTGGTGGCTTTAATCGAAAGCTGGTCCGGGTTAAGCTGCATCAATTCGCACAACACCCGTTTCATTTCAGGAATATATGGGGAGATCTTCGGTTGCTGCAGGCAAACAGTGGCATCAATATTACCGATCATCATCCCCTGTTGATGAAGCAGCAGCATGACCTTTTCCAGCAACCATTTACTGTCGGCATCTTTATACCGGGGATCAGTATCCGGAAAATGCTGACCGATATCGCCAAGGGCCGCGGCACCCAGCAAGGCATCCATGATGGCATGGATCAGTACATCGGCATCAGAGTGGCCCACAGCTCCTTTATGATGGGGGATTAATACCCCCCCGACCACAAACGGCCGGCCAGGCTCAAGCCGATGTACATCATACCCGAAACCGATTCGCATACCGATGGTTATTGTTGTGCCCGCAGTGCGTCAAAATCAAATGACAGGGAAAAACGCAGTACGTTTTCCAGGGGGCTTCGCTGGGCAACGGGAATCACATAGGAAAAATCAAGCCCGAATACGTTATACTTCAAACCCAGTCCGACGGTAAAATACTTCCTGTTTCCTTTGTTCTCGTGCTCATGAAAATAACCCGCACGGATGGCAAACTGCTCGTCATACCAATACTCTGCCCCGGCGGAAATGGTAAATTCCTGCAATTCCTCGTTGAACCCGCCCGGGGCATCGCTGAACGACCCCAGCATGCCTGCCACCACTGAACGGTTGGGGTCTCTCCCCTCGGCGATGATTGGGTCACCATCATCGTCAAACATAACCTGCCCGTTTTCATCACGCTCATAAACAGGGGGCGTGGGAACCAACAGCTTGTTGAAGTCCACCATGAACGAAAGGGTGTTATAGTCATCCAGCTCAAAGGTAAGGGAGGGCCCGAAGCGAAGGTTAATAGGGATAAAGTCTGCATTCACCTCATCGGTATAAGTGATTTTATTTCCCATATTGGAAATGTTCACGCCGGCTGCGAACTGCGTCGGGGTATCCCACTCCAGGGGACGCTGGTAATACACCGCCACATCGGCCGCATAGGCAATGCCTGCCTGTGTTTCCATTCCGGCTGCATCCTGCCCCTGGGTCAGGTCACTATAGATAAAACGGGCGGCTACCGCACCGCTGAGATGTTGCCCCAACTGACGGATATATGCCGCATCCAGTGAAAATTCATTGGGTCTGAACGTGCCCAGGGATTCCCCCAGTTGATTGGTATAATTGATATCCCCCAGGGTAAAATATTTCATGGAAAACGCAATGGTCTGCAAATCATCAAGCCTCCGATACCCGGTAAGGTAGGAAAGGTTGATATCCGGAACCAGCGAACGCAACCAGGGCGTATAGTTCAGCGCCACTCCGAAGTCCTGGTCCATAAACGCATATTTGGCCGGATTCCAGTGCATGGAGTTGATGTCAGGGGAAGAAGACACCCCGGCATCTCCCATCGCACCGGCACGGGCGTCCGGGGCGATCATCAGAAAGGGGACGGCTGTGGTGATCGTATTCACTCTCTGGCCCAGCATATCACGATAATCCTGGGCAGTGAGGGTTTGGGCAGATATCAGCATCACACACAAGGCAACAATAGCAGTGAAAAGAGATTTCATTGATTCTCAATTTTTGATAAACAAATTTGACTGTAACGCAAACCGCGGAGCCGGTGCTGAAATCCGGTAAAGCCCCCCGGTTGGCAAAAGTGCAAATATAACGATTTTAAAAAAGGCATATTGCCTGCCTTTCCTGAATTATTTTCTATCGACCTGCTATTGCCTGAGCAACAATAATTTTTCCGTTTGAACTGCCCGCTGGCCATCCGGACTTTCCAGTGTCAGCCGGTATATATACAAACCATTGGACAGAGGACGGCCGTCATTGCTGACACCATCCCACCGGATCGGCTCAACCCTGAATCCGGGTGAGCTGACCGTTCGGGTTATCCGGTCAACCAGCCGCCCCTGCAGGTCAAAAATATCAATCTGCACATCCAGCTCGCTGAAAGCCTGGTTGTGATTGAAGGTAAACCAGGTTTCCGTGGAAAAAGGATTCGGATAATTCATCAGGTCATTCAGGGTAAGCCTCCCTGCAGAACCCACCACAAATTCGATGGTCTCCGTGGCGGGGTTATTATGCACATCCCACGCCCTCAGCGTCAAACTGTGGCGACCATCCTCCAGCCCGTAAAACGGATAAACCACCTGCCCGCTCTGGTAGGTATCCGTATCTGCCTCATAATAGCTATTAAGCCTTATGGGGTCGGAACGATTATCGTTTAAAAAAGCCACAATGTCGTGCCCTACCCTTCCGGTTACATTAATGCCGCTTTCATCGGACAAAAAGGCCAGCAGTATGGGATTCTCGTTCGTATGGTCACCCGACACAAAGTTGGTGTCGTTCATGAACAGGCTGATCTCAGGGCCGTCATAATCGGGCTGAAATGAATCCAGGGTCCCTCCTATGGTGAAGTCCCGGTAATAGCCGCTTCCATCCGTCATCCCGTCATCCATGTAATAGCTGATCTTACCCTCCCCGTAATCATAGGCGATATCTTTGGGAACAACAAACCGAAAAGAAAAAGCCCCGTCTTTCACGCTGGCCATCCCCCTGTAGAGAATGGCATTGCGGACATTGAACCCAGCCTCCATACTGCCGGGATTATTGCCAATTGTTTGATAAGCGGTCTTTTTGTCGTACACTGTCGGAAACAATACCCCGCTATAACCTGCCAGTTTGTTTCCCGATACGTCTGCCACATACCCGCTGACTTCCACTTCCTGGAAGGCACGGATGGTATCCGGCATTTGTTCGGTCACCACCCGGTACTCAGGGTAGGCCATCTGCATAGAAGGATCTCCGAGCAGTACAAAATTCCTTAACTGCATGGGCGTGGAACCACCGCTGCTTTCCCGTTTGGCAATCCTTATCAGGTCACCCAGGCGATGGTGCTCTCCGGCTGCATTCCTTTCAAAGATGTTTTCAGTAAAATTGCGGTTCAGCACCAGGTTTGAACCGGACCAGGCCAGGCGGGTGGTGGTATACAAAGCCGCCGAACCTCCTTCTGGCTTTAGCACGATGCGCACGCCTGCTGAAAGTTCTTCCGGGTCAGGCTGGTCAAAACTGCTGAAATTACAGGTAGCCGTCATGAATACCGGCATGTTATATTTATTGTTCCAGGCAGATATATCGTCAAAGGTCAGCACCCTTTGCTGGGCCAGTCCGCGCACCCCGCCGTGCCCGATGTAATTGATCATCAATGCCCCTTTGTTTACTCTTTCATTGATGGCACTGTTCACTTCAGGATAACGGGCACCTCCTGAAGTGGTCACCTGCTGATAGGCATCCAGGTATATCTTATCCACATTGTAAGACGGATGATTGCTCCGCACAATATCGGACAACAATTCGGCATGGTTAAAGTGGGTATTAAGATCCCCGTCATCTGCCACAAACACCATGGTATTTCGCCAATCGGCATAATTCGATATCACCCCCGTATAATCCAGATCCCGGGCATCAGGCGCCATTCCGGGCACACGTTGCTCATATCGCAGGATTTTATCCACCATCACTTCCGCTTCCTCCGGGGTACGGACAGGGAGCCGGCCTATGCCGATATCGAGCACCCCTTCTGCCCCCTCTCCTTCATGGTCGGCCAGCAACCCGAAATAATCATCTGTCATATAGGAATTTCGCGGGGCCAATGAGGCTTCACTCTGATAAGTCGGTATAAGATTTCCCCCATACCCCAGAAGATCCTTATTGTCGACAGTACCATTTCCGAAAAGCAAAAGATATTTTGGCAGCTCCGAAGGAGTCGCGGCCCGGTCATAGAGCATTTTCATAAAGTTGCGGATGGCCGAGATGTCGGTGCTTCCTGATGAAAACTCATTATATACCTGTTGCGTGGTAACCACGCCCACTGAAAGTCCGTCGTTTTCACGCCGGAAGGAAGCCAGGCGTTCGGCCTGATCAAGCATCTCCGGAGCTACAACAATAAACATATCATGGGATTCCATCCCGTGCAGGTTTTGATTGGGCACCTGACCTTTCAGGGATGGCTCAAGGAATGAACTGCCATTGAAAGCGATCATCTCGCGCAAACTATCGCCCGGAAGGCGAAACCGCAACTCACTGCCGTTAAGGGTCACATCCTGTTTCCGGATCCGGAACCTGTCGCTGACATCCCATACAGTAACACCAACTCCGGCATTCTCCATGACATATTCGAAAATATGCCCCGGACCCAGATGACGGGTGTACCGGAACGCCATCTGGGGCCCGCTGAAAACAAGGTTCCGGGATGCATTGATCCTCAGGTAACGGAGCCATCCGCGGGTGCCGGTAGCCGGCCGGCTGTATGCCAGCCTGACTGACACCTCCCCTGAGGCATCGGGAGAAAAACGAAGCACACCTTCTGAAGAGCGGGCCTGAAAGCCGTTATAATCGGCCGGATTGATTGAAGCTACCTGTATTTGTGCTTCCTCTCCTCCTGCTGAAATGGTAAAATGTGTCGGCACAGAAGCACGTGCAGCAACCTCAGCCTCCACCACAACTTCTGATTCAGGGTCCACTGAGGGCAGGTCAAATGAAAAATGCTGCGGAGCAGAGGAATTGAAACTTTCACCGTACCAGATACGTCCGCTTCCGATAATATTTTCCTCTTCTTTATGGTGCAGGGCATAATCCTGAAAACTATTGATATTATGTGTGGGCGAAGAATCGGTCTCAGGCCTTGATTCAATGCGTCTGCCCGATCCGTTGTCAATGGTGATAAAGTAACAGCTTTCCTCTGTGTAAAGGTTTTTTTCATGCTGAAAAAGCTCCGCTGAATGGTTCCAGTACCACCTGTCGGGTGATCTTCCGTAAAAAAGCACATAGTCATCGGGGCCAAAAGTTCCGGATGCATCACCCGACACGTAGATGGCGTTTTCTTTCAGATCATCCGCCACCGGGGCATTGTTTGCCTCCGGAAGCATCCCTGACCCGTTGCCAAATAAACGAATATTTGCTTTCTCAACAGAGGATGGGTTGACCCCAAGTTGCTCCAGGTCCTCATAATCCAGTTTGTATATTCCGGTTTCATCCACACATAAACGATACCAGCTGCCATTGTGCAGCACCGATTCACCTGTATAAGATCCGGAATGCTCCCCTTTAAGCTCAGGGTCATATTGCTGGCTACGGATCAGGGTGAAAGACAATAACTTTTCATAGCTGTCATCGGCAGCATCGTAACGAAAGGGGTAAAACTGCAATGTACTGAACCGCTGTTTCCGTGTACTTTGCTGCCCCGGTTGCAAACGGATGGTGTCCTGCCTCAAACCCGCTTTACGCAAAATCTCATCCTCTTTCGGGGTAACCGGGGTGAACGTCTTATTTTTCAGCTCAAAATGATGAACAAAAAATGGGACCTCAGCGCGGACCCGGTAACTGAAAACCGGGACTTCAGGCATGGTATCGGAAAAAACAGCACCGTCGAAATAGGGAACCTCCATATGGCCTTCCTCGTTAACCGGAAAGACCTGCACAGGCTGCCATGACAAATGATGACTGCCGGACCGGTCTGAAGCGATACTGCCGGCAGGCGCCATTCCAGTCGCCCAGGCTGTGATCAGCAGAAAAAACACCTTGTAAAGATTCATCAGGCAGTTGACCATTAAAAAGCTCGGTTCATAAAAAAACGTGAAAGCAGGGATGATATTTTACCCCGGGCATCAACCACCATGATGCAACCCTTCATTCACATTTGACGTAAACACTTTCGCTTGTATTTCAAGAAGCTGACACAAAATTAGCAAAAACAAGCCTGAATGTATACTTGTTCATGATACTGTATCGTTGTATCAGGGCATCAAAATAATCAAACTACAAATGAAAGGAACTCTTTCCGGCTTCCTCTTTCTTATAATAATCTTCCTCTGGGCACCCGTAAAACAGGCCCGTGGCCAGGATCCGGTTTTCTCGCAGTTCTTTGCCGCTCCTGTTTACCTGAATCCTGCATTTGCCGGTTCAGCTTCCTGCTCCCGTATAGGCATCAACTATCAACACAAGCAATACGGATCTGAAACTTTTCCCACCGCTTTTTTGTCTTTTGACACCTATATTGAAGCCCTCAGCGGCGGAGTGGCGCTTTCAGCAACCACCGACAACCCCTTTGATTTTTTTACGCGCAACAGCATCAGCGGGGCATATGCCTACCACCTGCAGGCCGGTCGTGACCTCAGCATCCACTTCGGTCTTCAGGCCGGCTACATCCGCAATGATGTCAATTGGGGCAGGCTGGAATTTGCGAACCCCGATGAACCTCCCCCGGAAAACAACTGGACACACGGGGTTGATTTTGCCTCCGGGATACTGGCTTTCAATGAACGATTCTACGGTGGAGTTGCCGCACACCACATCAACCGGCCAAACATGAGCCTTCACAATACCGCAGATTCCAGGCTGGCCATCAAATACACGGCACATGCCGGAATGTACCTGGAGCCGGATATGGGAAGCATTCACAGAAGCAACCGGAACTATTTCTTTTCACCGAATGTTATTTTTCAGGATCAGGGAGCACATACGCATATGAGCTTCGGGTTGTATGCAGGAGCTGAACCTTTGATGGCAGGAATCTGGTACCGGCAATGGATCAACACTCCCCTGGAAAGCAATAACAACCTGATTTTCCTGCTTGGTGTCAAGCTGGAAAATTACCGCATCGGTTACAGTTATGACCATTCTTTTTCTGCTTACGCTGATATTATGCACGCTGTACATGAGATAAGTATCGCCATACAGTTCAATTGCGAACAAAGAAATATCGGACGTCGCATACTAAACTCTCCAACTTTTTAGTTATTTTTGTACGCGCAATATCTTAGATAAATGAATATGCATATGACAAGGACTCTCAAAAACAGGCTCCCGGTAGCTCTCACGCTACTGGCATCTGTAGTATTGCTTTCTTCATGTGGTCTTTTTCCAAGTGACACCTCCAGCAGAACCACCGGCTGGGCTTATTCTGACGACCCTGAAACAGGCGGGTTTGACATAAGTCCCCACCAGGAACAGGAAACCGGGCCGGGGCTTGTATATATTGAAGGCGGAACCTTTGTAATGGGCCGCACGGGAGAAGATGTCATGTCCGACTGGAACAACATTCCCCGCCGGGTAACGGTAGCTTCCTTTTATATGGATGAAACCGAGATTACCAACCTGGATTACGTCGAATACCTGCACTGGCTGAACCGTATTTTTGGAGAAACACACCCGGAAGTATACAGGAACGCACTGCCCGATACCCTGGTATGGCGGGATCCACTGGCCTACAATGAGCCTTATGTGGAAAACTACCTCCGCCATCCGGCTTACAGCGATTATCCGGTGGTTGGGGTAAGCTGGGTTCAGGCCGCTGAATACGCCTCTTGGCGTACCGACCGGGTCAACGAAATGATCCTGGTGCGAGAAGGTTACCTGGAATGGAATGTAGATGAGCAGGAAGGTGCCAACCACTTTAACACAGAGGCCTACCTGGCAGGGCAATATGAGGGGCTGGTCCGTGAAGGGATGCGTGACCTGGATCCCAGAGGAGACGGCGAACGCCGCGTACGCAGCGAAGACGGATTATTGCTGCCCAGGTACCGCCTGCCCACCGAAGCTGAATGGGAATATGCTGCTTTGGGGCTGATCGGTGCCACCGAAGATGAAAGAATCGCCAACCGGCGCATGTACCCCTGGGAGGGCAGGCATGTAAGAAGCCCCGAGCGGAGAAACAGGGGAGACTTCAGGG
>PWHO01000106.1 GCA_003555385.1 Bacteroidales bacterium | reverse complement strand
GCTTGCTGCTAATCCATTTTTTCATTGTTGTCCGGTTTGATTCAGGAAGAGTAAATCGACTTATGCCGCCAAAGTATCGGGCCAAAAAATTAAGCCACGAATACTTCGCACAAACATACATAATTTTCCAATAAAGCAAAGTTTTTTATTTGTCCTCACAAATCCCGGCAATAAAATAGATAGTCCGCCCGAAGGCGGACATACTGTCATGACAGAGTCGCTGGAAAGCCTGACAAGACTGACCAGCGACTCTGGGTTATTGCCAAATATAACTTAAAGCTATAGTATTCCTTTCTCGACTTCTGAAATCTTATTGTTTTCATCTGTAACGGTAAGTGTTACAGTGTATTCTCCATGTCCCTGGCGAAAACGGAACTCATGCTGGCCGGAGGCATTGTTGCCGCTCAAATCTTCCCAGGTTTCCGTCTCACTGTTGGGGCCTGTGATTGAGAGTTCTACCGTCTTAAGGTTTTCACCCGATACCTCCCAGTCTACCACTACGCGGGCCCACTGCCGGTTGCTTGTGACGTTAAGATCAAATCGATCGATGGAAAGGTCTGCGGGCTCAGGATCACCACCATTCTCATCTGCCACTACCGTCACCTCTTTTGATGTGGTACCCGTGGCACCCTCGTCGTCAGTCACGATAAGGGTAACATTGTAAGTTCCGCTTTCATCATAGGTATGGGTTGGACTTTGTTCGTTCGATTCGTTACCGTCGCCGAAATCCCAGGCCCAGTACTTTAACTCACTGTCTTTGCCATCGCTATTATCAGTAAAGTCGACCTTTAGCCCATCTTTTGTGTAAGTAAAGTCAGCCACCGGTGGTTCCCCGTTGCCATTTCCGTTCCCTTCCCAAGCCAGGCTGTAAAGCATTGGCGGTTCTTCAAATGGATCCCCATCATGGGTAATCACGCCCGGTGTTGCTGCCTCAACCAAAGCGGCAAACACTGCATCCGGCCTGGCATCGGTATCTGTCTGAAGGTACAGTGCCGCAACGCCCGCTGCATGGGCAGCAGCCCAGGAATTGCCGGAGTAAATACTGGTATCATCATCACTTTCGTTACGCGCCGAGGGAATGCCTCTGCCCGGAGCGAAGAGGTCAACGCAACTCACGTCAAACGACTCCGTTCTCCTTTCATCGTCTCTCGTTGTGGCACTCACGGTAATGACTTCCTTCATTCCTGAGGGAGTAAGATCGCATGCAGGGAAATCACTGACATCAGGCACCACATAGGTGACACCGGCAGTAATAGATTTGCGAATGGCAGCCTCAAGGGCATCAGACTGGGAGCTAAATAGGTCCATGAAAGCCACAGCGGGAGGTTCATGGTATTTTGTTACCCAGTCTACACCGGCAAGGATGTTCTTCGCTGTAGGACCGGGGCCAAGTACGCGCACCGATACCAGGGTAGCCTTCTTTGCCACTCCAAAAGTATTTCCACCAACGACTGAGGCCAGGCTTGTACCCCGCCCGATATCACTGGTATCCCACCCACCTCCTCTGTAATCAAATCCAGGTACGGCGCGTGATTCTCCGTTTTCGTCTTTAAATTCATCATGGGTAAACCGAATGCCCGTGCTGATGATGTAAACGCTTACACCTTCACCGGTCTGGTTATAATTGTAAGTGCCATCCAGCTCCAGCTCTTCCTGATCGATTCTGTCGAGCCCCCAGGGGACATCATCGCCCGTCTGCGAGCATGCTTTTTCCAAAACACCACCCTGGGCACCCTCCGTTTCAAGACCTGTCTCCCAGGCCACCTGGTCGGCTTCGATCCAGTCAATCTGCGGGTGGCTGCGCAGTTCATTTACAGCATCAGAAGAGAGTGTGGCTGCGAAGCCCCTGATGGCATATTCGTAAATATGACTAATCTCACCGCTATGACTTTCAACGAGTTGCCTGGCCAGCCCAGGCACATCAGTGACCCCATCTTTGAATACCACGATGTATTCGCCGGTGTCGGTCAACGTTTTTGCTTCAGGTTCCGTCTGAATTGGGAACTCTTCCTGGCAGGCCCAAAAGCCAAGGCTGCCGATAATTAATGTGGCAAAAGCCATCATAAAGATTTTTGTTTTCATAGGACTCCCTCCTGTTTGGTTTTAAATCAGTATCTGTTTTTAAGGCATAATCATTCCGTGCCGCAGCGGGATTCAACATCCTGCATCCTTTGCAGATGTAAAACACCCTTGCGAATAATACGTCCTTAAAATGTCAAGAGGGTCAAGATTCTGTCTGAAATTGTCAAGATTTGCTGACAATATCGGGAAAGAAAGCCGGTCTTAATACCGGCCAAATTTTTCCTCCAAAGCTTTGGTCCTGAAATCAAAGATGGCCTCCAGCTGCCGGCGGATCATCACACGGTTGGCAACGGCACCCAGGAAGCCCATGGGTGTGAATGTTTAAATGGATTAACCAACTCTCAGTGACGACATGCCACCGTCGACTTTCAGCACCTGCCCGGTGATCCATCCGGATTTACCGGAAAGCAAAAAAGCGGCCATTCCGGCAATGTCGCTCACTGAGCCGACTTTTTTCATGGGATGGCGCTGGGCGTTGGCCTCCCGTTTTGCATCGGAATTCAGCAGCCCCGACGCCAGGGGTGTATCGGTAATGGAAGGGGCAATGCAGTTGACCCGGATCTTCGGTGCAAACTCGGCAGCCAGGGCCCGGGCAAGTCCTTCCACCGCACCTTTCGAAGTGGACACGAGGCTGTGGAAATTAAATCCGGTTTGGACGGCCACGGTAGAAAACAACACCACGGAAGCACCTTCAGACTTCTTGAGTCTGGGAAGCAATGCCTGGATCACTTTCACCGCGCCCAGCACCTGTATGTGGTAATCTTTCACAAAGTCTTCAGGTTTGATCCTGGCAAAAGGCCTGAGGGTGATCGTGCCGGGGCAATAGGCAATGCCGTCAAGGGTATCGGGCAGGAAGTCAAGGTCGGGCTGCTCAGCGGTCACATCAAGATAGTGATACTGCACTCCGTTCTCTTTCGACTCCACCTCCGTATTGCGATAGGTTCCGTAGACCTGATGTCCATCATGGTTGAGCATGG
>PWHO01000211.1 GCA_003555385.1 Bacteroidales bacterium | reverse complement strand
GGTCGTCCAGCGAAAGGGCGTATAAGCCATTATTGGCATCAAGGGTGTCTTTCTTGGTAAACACCAGGGTTGTGGCCATACTGTCGACCGTCCATGAGTCCACAAAATCAAGCGTGGTTGCCGTATTTCCCTGCAAGTCTTCCACATACAAGGGCGCACCGGCATCTTTCAGCTTTTCATTTTCTTCATCGGAAAGTTCTTCGTTTTCAACCACCTGGTGATGGACAAACAAAAAATCGCGGCTTTCACTGAAACGGGCTTGCCGCACATCTTCAAACAGCGTCTCCTGGCGGTCACTGGTTCGGATCAGCACCACATCGTTGTTGGGCCTGTCAGCAGAACGCACCCCTTCCGTTTCGGCAAAAGGAGGAACCTGGGTAAACAACACCCATCCTCCGCCATCGGAAAACCGGGGGCTCACCCCGCGGGGAAGTTCATGTTCTCTCCTGCCATCGGCAGAAACCAGGACGCCATATCCATCGCCACGATCCGGTGAAGCGGCATAAGCCACCCAGCTGCCGTCATGGTTAATGGTTCGTGAGTCAATGTGATGGAAGCCCATCACATCTTCCAATGTCATGGCTCGCCGCTCCTGTGCAAAAGAAGCAACAGCTGCCATCAACAAAAAAACAACCGGCAAAAGTTTTTGGGTCATTGATCGGGAAAAAAGCATTTTTTGTTGTGTTTTGATTAGTATATTGGTGAATTACGTGACCATGTAAGAGCTTCAAAATTAATGTTTTTTGTGAATTCTCACCGGATTTGGCCATGCGAATAGGGCAGAAACATCTTTTTTCAGCGATTAATTGTTTATGTCAGAAATAGTACTTACCATTGCAAAACAATACAGCAACAATGACACTTCATACCTGCACATATTACATCAGCTATTATTATTACTTTTTTGTCAAACACAAAAGGGGCTGATACGACTATGTGCTGAAAATAATGTATAATTTCAACCGGAGCCCCGCCAACAGCGGGGCTTTTTTTTTGTCTGGAAAAATGAATCAATCAAAAACCATATGCATCATCGGATTGGGGCTGATCGGCGGATCAATGGCCATCGACCTGAAAAAGAGGAGGTTCTCCGGGCATGTGATCGGAACCGACACAAACCCTGCCCACCTGGAATCCGCCCTCATTCAGGGGCTCATCGATGAGGCCTTGCCCATGGAAAGAGCGGTTTCGAAGGCCGATATCATCATACTGTGTACACCTGTTTGTGTGATCAGTCAGCTGCTGCCACAGGTGCTCACGCTGACAGAAGGGACAAGCAAAATGGTTACCGATACAGGCTCAACCAAAGCAGCGATCATTTCATGCGTGAGTACTCACCCCAACAGGAAGGCTTATGTAGCGGCACATCCCATGGCCGGCACAGAAAAATCCGGGCCGGAAGCGGCCTTCAGCGGGTTATTCGACAATAAATGTGTAATCATTTGCGGAAAAGAGGAGAGTGATCCTGCCGTCCTGGCGGTCGCCGAAGAATTATTCCACACACTCAAAATGCATATAACATATATGGATGCAGATTCCCACGATGTAAGCGCTGCATATGTATCCCATATATCTCATCTGGCCTCCTTTGCCCTTTCACTTTGTGTGCAGGAAAAAGAAAAAGACCAAAGAAACATTTTACGGCTTGCAGGGGGCGGATTTTCCTCTGCAGTCCGCCTGGCAAAGAGCTCCGGCGAAATGTGGGGGCCAATTTTTGAGCAAAACAACCAGAACATCATTGCGGTGCTGCAATCATATATTGACAAACTAGAGATCTTCAAGCACCACCTGACAGACATGAACAACCATGAAGTGCTTGAAATGATCAGAGAAGCCAATAAAATTCAGACAATCATCAAATAAAAACCTTCACAATGGAAGCACAGGTAGAAAGTAAAAAATCCCGGAAACAGACAGCTGCCAGGCCACATCCAATGATCATCGCCGGGCCCTGCAGTGCTGAATCCGAGGATCAGCTTTTGCGGACAGCAAGTAAGCTGGCCGCAGATAAAAGAACAGATTTCTTCAGGGCCGGCATCTGGAAACCACGGACACGCCCTGGAAATTTTGAAGGGGTGGGCAATGTCGGACTCCCCTGGCTACAGCGCGTAAAGGAGGAAACGGGCATGAAAACGGCCACAGAAGTTGCCACCACCACGCACGTTTATGAAGCACTGAAGTATGGAATTGACTGCCTGTGGATCGGAGCCAGAACAACGGCCAACCCTTTCGCCACGCAGGAAATCGCCAATGCACTCCGTGGAGCCAATGTCACAGTTTGCGTTAAAAATCCGGTTAACCCGGATCCCGCCCTGTGGCTGGGTGCCATTGAGCGGATCAGCGATGCAGGTATCAAGGACATCATGGCCATTCACAGGGGCTTTTCAAGTTATGGAAAAACACGATACAGGAATATGCCTCAATGGGCGATCCCTTTGTGGTTAAAAAAGCAAATTCCCGCGTTACCCATCATTTGTGATCCCAGTCATATTGCCGGAAATCGCGAACTGGTCCCGCACATCGCCCGCCGTTCAGTGCTTTTGGGGTTTGACGGACTGATGATTGAAGTGCACAACGACCCGTCAGAAGCTTTAAGTGATGCCGGTCAGCAACTGACTCCTGAAGCTTTCGAAAGACTTATGGCAGGAAAATTCAGAAATTCATCCTATCTTTGAGATAAAACACCTTCATATGGAAACTTTATTTGTCAAAGGAATCTACAGAAACAGCCGCATTCTGGTGGGTGAACCACTGAAATTATTAAGGGAGCATATACCCGGCCAGAACGTTTTCATCATTACCGACAAAAACCTACATCGTCTGTACTGCAGGCATATCCCAAGCTACCCGGTTTATGTGATGGAGCCCGGGGAGGGCAACAAAACGATCAATAACGCCGCTAAGATCTGCAAATGGCTCATGGATAAAGGGGCCGGACGTGACGCATTTATTCTTGGCGTAGGTGGTGGCGTAGTCTGTGACATGACAGGTTTTGTGGGGTCAATCTTTTTGCGGGGGGTGGAGTTCGGCTTTGTCGCCACTTCGCTGATGGCCCAGATAGATGCCGCTATCGGGGGGAAAAACGGGGTAAACCTGAACGGATACAAAAATATCATGGGCACGATCAGGCAGCCGGCTTTTGTCATGTGCGACACCAAAATGCTCAACAGCCTTCCGGAAGAGGAAATCAAACACGGGCTGGCTGAAGCGGTCAAACACAGCCTGATCTCTGACCGCCAAATGTTTAAAACCCTGAAGGATCATGGAGAATCATTGCTTAAACTGGAAGAAGAGCTGGTGTATAAACTGGTGAACCGTTCTGTCAAAACCAAGATTGAGATTGTCAACAGGGATGAAGTAGAACAGGGAGAACGCAGAAAACTAAACCTGGGGCATACCTGGGGGCATGCCGTGGAAAAAACCGACCGTATTCCCCATGGTCAGGCAATAAGCATCGGACTTGTCTTCGCGGCAAAACTGTCTGAGCACAGGGGGAAATTAAGTACTGCAGAGCGCGCAGAGATTGTCAGCCTGCTGATGAAGCTCGGGTTGCCAGTGAAATCGGAAACCGGCCCGAAAACCATATTTAAGGCGTTATTGAAGGACAAGAAAAAGGAAACCGATCACATCCATTTTGTGTTAATGGACGGTATAGGAGATGTGGTTGTGGAGCCTATCCCCATCCAGGAGCTGAAAGCTTTTGTCAAGCTGCTTTAGAGTAAGGCTTGTTCTTTTGGCCAAAGCAGGATGCGTTGACCGGATGCAGCCTGGCCTCCTGAATAATTAAAGTATTCACTAAAAATGAACCGGGTGCCCGTTACCCGGCCTCAAAAGTAATGACAAATAAATTCTACGCCGTTTTCGGAAGCCCCGTATTGCACAGCAAAAGTCCGCAACTATTCAGCCCGCTGCTGGAGAAACGCCGAAACACCTGCTATACAAGGATCCGTCCGCAATCAGCAGAAGACCTGGCAGACATTGTCCGGAGCCTGAACATAAAGGGCGCCAGCATCACCTCCCCCTTCAAGGAAGATTTACTCCCCCTGATCGACAAAGCACATCCTGCAGCCGTGGAAATTGGTGCTGTTAACTGCATCCGGCAACAAAACGGATATATTGAGGGAGACAACACAGACCATGTGGGCGTAACCGGTGCCCTCCAGGAAGCAGGGGTTTCCCTGAACGGGCTGAAAGTACTGGTACTCGGAGCAGGAGGTGCGGCAAAGGCAGCCATCTATGGCCTGGCACATGCCGGGGCAAAAGTTACAATCAGCAACCGGACGTTTGCAAAAGCCGAAAAATTGGCAGCTGCATTTGATTGTGAAACAATTCCGTGGGAAGAACCCGGAGAATCCCGTCATTTCGACGCCGTGGTGTCTGCGCTTCTGCCTGAGGCGATTCCTTCCTTTATGGACTCCCTCGAGTACGAAATATTGCTGGATGCCATATACAAGCCGTCGGCCGTAACCGCATTTACCAAAAGGAAAGGGATTCCCGTAATCGGCGGAGAGAAATGGCTTATCCACCAGGGGGCAGAAGCAGCCGCTTTTTATATCGGGGAACGACCAGAACCTGCTATCCTGGCACAAAAGCTGGCCGAAAAACCTGACAGGGACAAACTGCAGGTTTTTGTGCTGACCCGGTCAAGCCTCAACCACTTTCACTACAGCGCCCACGATCTGGTCATTTCCGGGTTCGGACTGGACGAAACAACCATAAACCGACTGATTGATGAAGAACAAGAGCTTGCCTTCGGAGGTTGACGGACACATTCAGGCTCCCCCTTCCAAAAGCGCTGCACAACGGGCCATTGCCATTGCCGGCCTTGCGGCAGGAACTTCAGTGATCACCAGACCCGGGGAAGCTGATGATGTAATGGCTGCCGCGGAAATATGTCGCACATTGGGGGCGTCTGTTGAGCAAAAGTCTGGAAACCTGCACATTAAGGGAGGGATTCCCCCGCCGGCAGTACCATTGCATTGCCGGGAATCAGGGTTGAGTATCCGGATGTTTGCAGGAATTGCATCCATCTTTTCTGAAGAAGTACAAATGACCGGGCAGGGGAGCCTGCTAAAGCGCCCTATGGAAGTAGTGGCAGCATCATTACAGGCATTGGGCGTTCACTGCAAAACCACTGCCGGAAAACTGCCCCTGTATATCCGTGGACCCATTAAGGGCGGCAAGGTAAGCATCGACGGCTCCCTGAGCTCACAGGTGCTCACCGGAATCCTCATCGCCGCTCCATATGCAAAAAAAGAACTCACCCTCCATGTCAGCCAGTTAAAAAGCAAGCCCTACATCGACCTCACCATGGATGTGATGAAAGCCTTCGGGGTTGAAACAATCAACGAAGACCACCAACGCTTCACCATTCCCCCCGGCCAGTTTTACAAGGCCTGCCGGTTTACCGTCGAAGGTGACTGGAGCGGAGCAGCCTTCCTGCTGGTTGCAGGAGCCATTGCCGGAAAGGTTGTTGTAAACAATTTAAACCCCGGCTCTTTTCAGGGCGATAAAAGAATCCTCGATGCATTAAAGGCTTCGGGCGCCATGGTCAATGTCACAGGCGAAGGGATCCGCGTGGAAAATAATAAACTGAACGCTTTTTCTTTTGACGCCACTGATTGCCCGGATCTTTTCCCACCCCTGGCCGCCCTGGCGGCACATTGCCATGGCACAAGCAGGATCAGCGGAGTCAGCAGGCTGCGGGCAAAGGAAAGTGACAGGGCCGCCACATTGATGGATATTTTCTCCAAAATGGGCATCTTTATTCGCCTTGAACAGGACACCATGCTGGTGGAAGGCGGGAAGCCTCAGGCAGCCACCGTTGAGTCACACGGCGATCACCGCATCGCCATGGCCGCCGCGGTAACCGCATTGAACGCCACAGGACCGGTACACATTGAAGGGGCAGAAGCGGTGAATAAATCTTACCCCGGATTTTTTAATGACCTTGCGAACATTACATAGAGCCCAAAAACCAGGGCGCCTGGCGATCGTGCACATAGCGATAAACAAGCCAGGAGGCAGGGCACCTGGCGATCGTGCACATAGCGATGAACAAGCCAGGAGGCAGGGCACCTGGCGATCGTGCACATAGCGGTTTTTTTATACACTTGCAAAAATCACACTATTATGAACAGCTTCGGCCGCCTATTCAGGACACATCTGTTTGGAGAATCTCACGGACCCTCCATTGGCATAACAATTGACGGGTGCCCTCCGGGTATTTCCTTGTCGGCAGATGACTTCGGGGAAGACCTTGGTCGCCGCAAACCCGTTGCCAAAGGCACCACTCCGCGAAAAGAAGAAGACAAGCCGGAAATCATATCCGGAATATTTAACGGATATACCACGGGTGCACCACTGACCATCGTTTTTGCCAATAAAAATGTACGTTCAGCCGACTACAGCCACCTTGCCGACAAACCCCGGCCGGGGCATGCAGACCTGGTGGCAAATAAGCGTTTCCTCGGGTTCAATGACCCCCGGGGCGGCGGGCATTTTTCAGGAAGACTTACCCTGGCGCTGGTGGCAGCCGGCGTGGTGGCAAAGAAGTTACTGACCGGGATAACACTGTCTGCAAAACTCATTGAAGCAGGCGGAAGACCGGATATTGAACCGGCAGTCAGTGAAGCACTGGAAGAAGGAGACAGCATTGGCGGTTTGATCGAATGCCGGGCACAACATATTCCGCTGGGTTGGGGTGAGCCGTTTTTTGACTCGGTGGAATCGGTCATCAGCCACCTGGCCTTCGCTGTGCCAGCGGTCAAAGGGATCGAATTCGGTTCGGGTTTTGCTGCCGCAGGCATGAAGGGCAGCGAGCACAATGACCCCATCACCAGCAAATCCGGCAAAACATCAACCAATAATGCAGGAGGGATTACCGGCGGGCTGACCAACGGCAATGAGCTGGTTTTCCGTATTGCCATCAAGCCCGCCTCCAGCATCGGGAAGCCGCAAAAAACACTGAACATGAAAACCAACAAGGAGGATATCCTGGAGGTCAAAGGTCGTCATGATGCGTGTATCGCCCTGCGGGCACCTGTAGTCATTGAAGCCATCACGGCCGTGGCCCTGGCAGACTTCAGCCTGATGGCAAAAGCCGGATGCATATAAATAATCGCAGATGCAACGAAGTATCTTCTTTGAAGACCGAATTCAAAAAATGACACACTTAAATAAACGACATGCTTAAATAAACATTCTCGCATGAACAATAAATAAAAATTTTTGTTTTCTTTAAATTGTAATTACATTTGCCAACGCAAAAACGCAAACAATGATTTATACAATCCATCATCTGCATCATCATACAACCCCCCGCAAAGGGTGTTGAACGGTGCTGTCGTGGATTTCACATAATTCCATTTAGCAAAAGCCCCGGGAAACACCCGGGGCTTTTTGTTTTTGGCACCCGTGTCAAACTACATGAATCGAAAAGGCCCGACAAAGGGTTCACCAAAAAATTAAACAGCACAGACAAAATAATCACAGCAAAATGATCCTGACCCATCATACCCATCATGTACACCATCTGCGCCAAAGGCGGCGGACCGGGTTGGGTATGATAAGTAATTAACCATCGTACAATAAATACCAGCAAAGGGACCCGCCGCTTAAGGCAGGTCCCTTTTTTTATTTCACACACAAAAAAACAAAAATGAAAAACGACACATTGACAATGGCCATTCAAAAAAGTGGCCGCCTGAGTGAAGATTCAGTCAAACTGCTGAAACAATGCGGCATCCGCATCCAGAACGGGAACAACAACCTGAAGGCCATAGCCAACGGATTTCCCATGGAATTGATATTTCTTCGTGATGACGACATCCCCCAATATGTGGAAGACGGCGTGGCCGATGCGGGAATCCTGGGGCTCAACGAAGTGCTGGAAAAAAACAAAGACGTAGAGGTCATTCAGCCCCTCGGCTTTTCACGCTGCAGGCTTTCAGTAGCCATTCCCCGGGCCATGGACTACCCTGGGAAAGAATTCCTGAACGGGAAGCGGATCGCTACTTCCTATCCCGTTTTGCTGGATAAATTCCTGAAGGAAAACAAATTAAACGCTGAGATACACCCCATCAGCGGATCGGTAGAGGTCACCCCGGGCCTTGGCCTCGCGGATGCCATTTTTGAAATTGTCAGCTCCGGAGGAACCCTGTTGAGTAACGGGTTGAAAGAAACGGAAACGGTATTGAAGAGTGAAGCAGTGCTGATCGCCGGAAAGAATCTCTCTGAACCGGTAAACAAACTGTTGCAACAATTGTTGTTCCGGATCCGGTCGGTACAAAAAGCCGCCAATAACAAGTATATTCTGCTGAATGCCCCGGAGGAGCAACTGGACAACATCATCTCCCTGATACCCGGCATCAAGAGCCCCACCATCATGCCGCTGGCCGAAAAAGGTTGGTATTCATTGCACTCGGTCATCAGTGAGGATGATTTCTGGGGAGTGATAGACAAACTGAAAGAAGCCGGCGCCCAGGGCATCCTGGTAGCCCCCATCGAAAAAATGGTCACGTAAGCAACATGTGACCCACCAGTAACATGTGACCCACCAGTAACATGTGACCCCGTCGGGGTCGGAGTAATATGAGACCCCGTCGGGGTCAGAAAAGCAAACGTCCAGTACAAATAGCCACGAACATGAGGCCACTTGGGGGTCAGAAAAACAAACAACCAACAACCAATTAACCAACAACCGCTTCGCCCGTTTACCAAGCTATTGGCAGCTTTCCTGCCCATGGCCAATGAGAACCAACAACCAATTAACCAACAACCAATTAACCAAAGGGGCACAGCCCCCGCAAACCATAAAACCACATAACCATGAGCCAACGATCCAAAAACCTTTCGACCCCGAAGGGGTCACCCGTTACTAACCCCGGCCAACAACCACAGTCCCCTCCGACCCCGAAGGGGTCACCCGTCACTGACCCCGGCCAACAACCTGATGACCCTCCGACCCCGAAGGGGTCAAACATCACTCACCCTCCGACCCCGGCGGGGTCGCACATCACCATCCTCCCTAACATCACCCGTAAGGACTATAAAAAATTACTCAGCCGTCCGGCTCCGGATGCTGCCGGCCGCGAGGAAAAGGTCAGCCAGATCATCCGGAAGGTGGAAGAAGGCGGAGACGAGGCCCTGCGTAAAATATGCCTGGAAATTGACGGGCAGGCGCCACCGGAATTTGAGATTCCCCGCCAGGAGCTGATACAAGCGGGGAGGGATGTGGACGAGCACCTGAAAACCGCCGTGAGGCAGGCCATGATGAATATCCAAAGTTTCCATGAGGCACAGCTGCCAAAGCCGGTAACAATGGAAACCATGCCTGGTGTAAAATGCAGCATCCGCTACACCCCCATAGAAAAGGTAGGTCTCTACATTCCCGGAGGAACCGCTCCCCTGCTTTCCACTATACTGATGACTGTCATACCGGCCACAATAGCCGGATGCAGGGAAATCATCGCCTGTACTCCTCCCGGGGCCTCACCGGAACTGCTCTTTACTCTAAGCCTGTTTGATATCCGCGTTTTCACAGTGGGCGGAGCCCAGGCCATTGCCGCCATGGCTTTCGGTACAGAAAGCATCCCGAAAGCGGACAAAATATTTGGTCCGGGCAATGCCTGGGTCACCAGCGCCAAGATGCAGCTGGCCGGCCGCGGGCTGGCCATCGATATGCCCGCAGGCCCGTCGGAAGTTCTGGTGATTGCCGACAATACGGCCAACCCGGCATATGTGGCATCCGATCTGCTGTCTCAGGCTGAGCATGGTGCCGACAGCCAGGTGATTTTGCTGGCCGATAGTATGGACCTGATCCGCAAAACCATCACAGAAATAGACACCCAGTTAACAACCCTTTCGCGCAGGGAAACCGCCAGCGAAGCATTGAAGCATGCCCTGGCGATCTGTGTGACAGATATCACCCAGGCTTTGGATATCAGCAACTATTACGGACCCGAACACCTCATTCTTTCCGTAAAGGATGCCCGGTCAGTAGCAGAACAGGTTACCAATGCCGGCTCTGTATTTTTAGGCAATTACAGCCCGGAATCCGCCGGTGATTACGCCAGCGGAACCAACCACACCCTTCCCACCGGAGGAGCCACCAGGGCATGGAGTGGCATTACCACTTCTGCATTCATGAAAAGCATCACCACACAAGAGATCAGCAGGGACGGATTAATGGGGCTGGCACCAACCGTGCTGCAGCTGGCCCGGGCTGAACAGCTGGATGCTCACGCCAACGCTGTTCTTCAGCGAATACAAACAGAAAAATGATCATTAAAAAACCATTATCATGCGCTTCGACCTGCAATCAATGATCCCGGAACATATCTCGGAACTGACCCCTTATTCCTCAGCCAGGAGTGAATTCGAAGGCAGCGGCTCAGTCTTTCTGGATGCCAATGAATTACCGGATGCTTTCCCAGGGATGCCCCCCGGAGTGAACCGTTATCCCGGCAAGGAACCACAAGAGTTCAGGGAAAAACTCTCAGCGGTTAAAGAAGTAGAACAAGACAGTATTCTCCTGGGAAACGGCAGTGACGAGATCATTGACCTGATCATGCGGTGTTTTTGCCGGCCCGGCAAGGATCAGGTCATGGTCTTTCCTCCCACCTTCGGCATCTATGCAGTACGGGCAAGGGTAAACAACCTGGAGGTGATTCCCGTAAACCTCGATGAAAAATTTCAGATCAACCCGGACGAGGCTTTGAAAAGCGCCACGCCTGACACCAGGCTGATGTTTGTATGTCATCCCAATAATCCGACCGGGAATGTGCAGACAAAAGAAACAATCATCCGGTTACTTGAGAACTTCAATGGCATTGTGGTGGTCGATGAAGCCTACATCGACTTCTGCCCCGAAAAAAGCCTCCTCCCTCTGCTGAGTGATTACCCGAATCTGGTTGTGCTGCAAACTTTTTCAAAGGCCCTGGGACTTGCCGGAGCCCGGATCGGGGCTGCTTATGCCTCCCGGGAAATCATCGAGGTAATGCGAAAAATCACTTTTCCTTACAACCTGGGAACCCCGGCCATCAGGTTGGCGGAAAAGGCACTTGACAGTTATGCCATTTACAGGATGAATGTGAAACGCATCGTTGACTCCCGGGAATATCTGGCCGGTGTCATCAGGGAATTGCCCCTGACTGAAACTGTATATCCATCGGATGCCAACTTTCTGCTGGTCAAAACCAGGAAGACCGACGACCTGTACAACCACCTGGCGCGTAACGGGATCATTGTCCGCAACCGGAGCAGGGAGCCAGGGTGCAGCGGTTGCCTGCGCATCACAGTCGGTACAGCAGAAGAAAACCGGCGACTGTTGGATGCCTGGGATGCTTATGACCCGGCAACTCGGGAAAAAGGAGATACTGCTGCCACAGCATTGGCGGGGCAGGCAGAGACAGCCGGACAAATTAAACGGAACGATACAGGCAGTCAGACAGAAGTCCGCCAGGCCACCGTCCGGCGGCAAACTTCCGAAACCGACATCACGCTCAGGATCAACCTGGAAGGAAGCGGTTACGCGGACATTCGTACAGGCATCCCGTTTTTTGACCACATGCTGGAGCAAATTGCCCGGCACGGCATGATGGACCTGGAAGTGGATGCCAGCGGGGACCTGGAAGTAGACCCCCATCACACCATCGAAGATACAGCCATCTCTCTGGGCAGGGCGCTTCGGGAGGCCCTGGGTGACAAAAAAGGAATTGAGCGTTATGGGTTTGAATTGCCCATGGATGAAAGCCGGGCCAGGGTACTGACAGATCTCGGCGGACGCAGTTACCTGAAATGGGATGTTCCCCTTTCAGGAGCGCAGATCGGAACTGTACCTGCACCACTTTTTAAACATTTTTTCAGGTCGTTTTCTGAATCCGCCGCCTGCAACCTGCACATCGAGGCCTCCGGAGAAGACGACCATCACATGATAGAAGCCGTTTTCAAAGCTTTTGCCCGGGCCCTGAAGATGGCCGTTGCCAGGAACAATACAGATGCCATGCCCTCCACCAAGGGGATGCTCTAAAGCTCAAATATGGCCGGCCGGTGATCTGTCTAAGATTGCCGAAGATGCGGGCCTGACATACGGGACCATCACACAGCGTTAATAAGATATAATCCGTCATGAAGCAACAGATCAAAATCGTACACTACAAAGCCGGCAATATCGCATCGGTACAAAACGCCCTGAAACGGCTCGGGATCACAGCCAGGCTGGCATCTTCCCCGGAGGATCTGAAAAACGCCGACAAACTGATCTTCCCGGGTGTGGGGCATGCCAAACCCGCCATGGAAGTGCTCAAACAACAGGGGATAGACCAGGCCATCAGGGATTTCAGCGGACCGGTACTCGGTATTTGCCTGGGGATGCAGCTGATGGCAGCATCTTCCGAAGAAGGAGACATGAAAGGGCTGGGAATATTTCCGGAGCAGATCAAACGTTTTTCGGGTGATCTCAAGATTCCTCACATGGGGTGGAACAGCCTGTACACATTAAAGGGCCCCTTATTTAAAAGAGTAACAGAAAACAGTCATGTGTACTTTGTACACAGCTATTATATGCCCCAAAGCGACCAGGCCATTGCCCTGTGCCGCTATGATCAGCCTTTTACGGCAGCCATCAGTCACAATCAATTTTTCGGCCTGCAGTTTCACCCGGAAAAAAGCGGGAAACCAGGCATGCAAATCCTTCAAAATTTTATTGACCTATGATCGCCATTCCAGCCATTGACATTATGGACGCTTCCTGCGTCCGCCTGGTGAAAGGACGTTTTGACCAGCAAATGACCTATGATAAGAGCCCGCTCGATACCGCCCGCGCCATTGAAGCGGCAGGGATCACCCATTTGCACCTGGTAGACCTGGACGGAGCCCGACAGGGCAAACCCGTCAACTTGCCGGTGCTTGAAACCCTGTCGAAGGAAACGTCCCTGCGGATAGACTACGGCGGAGGCATCCGGAGCATGGAATCAATCCGTAAAATCCTGGAGGCAGGGGCGGAGAAAGTAAACCTGGGAACCTTCCTGTTTTCTGACCCGGACATCCCCAAACGCTGTATTGACAAATTCGGGGCGGATCAGCTGATCGCTGCCGTAGACATCGATGAGGGCCGGGTGGCAGTAAAAGGCTGGCAGCAGTCGACCGAAACAGATACCCACACAGCCATCGAAGCTTTGCTGAAAGCAGGTTGGCGCTACCTGTCGGTGACCGATATCAGCCGCGACGGAACCATGCAAGGCCCGGACCCCGACTTTTACAGACCCCTGGTAAAAACCTGGCCGGAAGCCAGGTTCATCGGCGGAGGCGGGGTCGCCTCCATGAAAGACCTGGAACTGCTGAAATCCTGCGGTCTCTACGCAGCCGTAACCGGCAAAGCCATCTTCGAAGGAAAAATATCACTCAAAGACCTCAGCCAGTTTAACTATCCACCCTGAAAACTAACAACTAACTAGCAACCAGCCAGGGCCGTTTACCGAACCATTGGCAGCTTTCCCGATCCATGACCCATGAGAACCAATAACTAACTAACCTTTTTGCCCATGCTTACCAAACGAATCATCCCCTGC
>PWHO01000166.1 GCA_003555385.1 Bacteroidales bacterium | reverse complement strand
CTGTTCCTGTCTTTCCAGGCTCGTCAAATCGAAAGATTGCGTCATCATGGAAAAAAACCCCGAATCACCAGAAAACACATCTTCAGGGCCTTTGAAACCCGCCTTTGCCATTGTGGCTGACAGCAATCCGGCGCTGGCAGCACGTCCCACATTAAACGGCTTTAATTGCGATCCATCCTCGATCACCTTGAGGGAACCAGATGCCGTAACTGCTGCGGCAGACAGGGCATCTTTCATTTGAGCCTCTGATAATCCAAGCATTGCCGCTGCCCCTAATGCTGCACCGATTGCACCACAGGTGCCGGTAGGGTGATAGCCACAACTATAATGTGATGGTTGAATGGCACAAGCAATTCGCACTGCCGCCTCATATCCTGTAATGATTCCTGCAAGTAAAGCCTTGCCACTTATTCGTTCTTTCTCTGCAAGCGGTAGAAGGGTCGAAAAGATAGGCGCCCCGGGATGAATCATTCCAAAGCGAACCCCGTCATCCAACTCGGCGACATGAGAGCTGAGTCCATTCACAAAAACTGCCGTGCCAAGGTCTGCTTTCCTGTTGAATCCGATCACAGCAGCATCACCGCCCTGATCGCAATCTAAAGTTTCAAGTATATTTTCCCCTTTAGTATCAAGCATTTTCGCGCCAGCAAAAGCAGCCCCCAGATAATCCAGCAAGCACCGTTTTGCTTGCAAGACCAATGCTTCGGAGAAATTTTCACCTTTTAGCCGGTAAAGGTCTTTTATAAATTTATCTGCCGGGCTTTCACCCATATCATGATTCCTGATTTAACTTCATCATTTGGAAAAAAATGAAAAATATTCCGGGCTTTCCGGTCGAACTTCTTCCCAGGCGGCATCGAAGGCCTCGGCCACGGATGCCGGCAGTGCCCCTTTTTGAGCAGCCGACAGGTTCTCTTCCAGCTGATCCATTCGTGAGGCCCCGACAATGATGCCATCCTCATTGGAAGAAAAAAGCATGGAATGATAAGCCAGCCACCTGAAAGCAGCCTCTGCCGGAGCGATATCAAGTTCATTACAAGTAGTTGTGAGCACTTTCAGTGCCTCAAAAAATGATTTCTTCCAATACCGGGTGCGATAAGTCGTTCGGAGTGTAAACCGCCCCGGGGCCGGGCTGTCTTCAAAATCCGCATATCTTCCGGATAACAATCCGCCGGCCAGCGGATTGTAGGCATAAAACCGCATCCCAAGTTTCCGCAACGCGGGCAGCAGTTCAGTCTCGACATTTCGGGTCAGGCCATTGTACCGGCCCTGGTATACGCTGGGCGCCGGCCATCCACGTTCTTTACAAATATGCCATATATCCACAACCAACCAGGCGGGAAAATTGCTCAAGCCCACTTCTTTTATTTTGCCTTTTTCATGAAGTGTGGCACACATTTCCAAGGCCTTTTCCACCGGGGTGTTCAGGTCAGGAAAATGCAAGTACAAAATATCGATGGTATTTTGGCGCAGTCGGCGCAATGATTCTTCAAACTGCATTATTACCGCCTGCCCATCGAGTTTTCCCGTTATCCTGGGATGGACTTTTGTAGCAATACGGGCATGCTGCTCCGTGGCGTCCGAAAGGATAGTGCCCAGAATCCTTTCCGAATCCCCGTGATTATAAACATAGGCCGTGTCAACTTCACGATGGCCTGACTGAAAAAACCTGGCAACCATGGCCTGGCCGATCTTGGCATCCACCTGGGGGCCGAAAGTCATGGTTCCCAGTATGAGTTTCATTTGAATCATCTGGCCCCTTTTTCAGAACTTGCCGCTTCAGGAAAATAGTTGTCAATCACCCGCTTGACCAACATCACCTGCTTGGCGCGTTTTCCGGCATCTGCCACGGAGGTATCCCAGCTGTGCGATTTGGCAACGGAACCTCCGGTTTTCAGGTAGATCGGAGCAGCGACCCGGATCATTTCCGGCACTTCGTAATGCCGGATAAAACCGCCAGAAGAGGCTGGATTTTCCGTGTGCACATCCAGCGGTATATTTACAGCCTGGCGGAGCGCCCCCAGCATCTGTAACTGGATATCCCGGACCGGGTTGATGGAGTCCGCGCCAATAGTTTCCAGAAGTTTTACGGAGCAGGGGTTGCCATGGCCACAATGGGCAGACACCTTGAACCTGCATTCAGAAGGTATTTCAACCGCTTTGCGAGCTTCATTGAGCACCCAGAGGCATCCTTCGTCATAAACCAAAAAGGATCGGCACCCGAGTTTGACGGCCCGTTTCACATCCTCGACAGCCCGTACGATCTGCTCCTGGCCCCGCAGCCGGTAGCCCATACGCTGTCCTTCCTGTGTGTGAACCGATGCACCGGTGTCATAAGTTGCTCTTGGCCCGACTGCCAGCACCAGCTCAACTTGCCATTTTCCAGCCAAAGAAACCATTTCACTGATCTCTTCGTCAGTCAACATCATGATCCCTTTGGTCTGGGTAACCCGATGAATGGTTTGCCCATACGAATCCAGGGCTTCCAGCAGGGCCTTCATTGTCCCAGGACCTTGGATACCGGGCACCTCAAAACGATATTGACCCCCATCATTGAAACACTTGCCTGAGGGCGGCAGGTCATATGCATCGCCAGCGGGCATGCCGATAGAGGTTAAAAACGCCCGTGTTTCTTTCATGGTACAATCCTCCTGCCACCAATTTGATCTTCTGAAACTTATTTTCCCCCGAGAATCAACGGAAGGTAGCTATTGTCATCTTCAATGACGCCATATGCAGTGGCACGCTTCGTAATTCTATTCGCCCAGCTTTTGTGAGGATTGATTTCGTTCATTTTGTTGGCTTTTCCACTTTTCACGACGCCTCCTTCAGTTTCAAGAATTTGCCGGGCATCTTCATATTCTTCTTTTGTCACCGCATGCATGCCATCAACAAACCGCAAATGCGACGGATGGATAATGGTTTTTCCGATGAACCCATTGACACGGTCCATGAGTACTTCCCGCAACAATCCATCAACAGCGTCATTGATAATTTCATTGCGTTTCATTATTGAAAAATGACGGTCTGAACGGGTAAGCAATTGGTTCAGATCCTCTTGT
>PWHO01000145.1 GCA_003555385.1 Bacteroidales bacterium | reverse complement strand
AAGAAAACCGGCCCCTGATGAAAAGTCGGGCTTTACCTGTGAGCCGGCCCCTGACGAAAAGTCGGGCTTTACCTGTGAGCCGGCCCCTGACGAATAGCAGGCGCCGAACAAAGCTTCTGATGCCCGGGTAAAGAATCTACTCGTAACGAAGTGAGGTAACCGGATCCTTTTCGGCAGCTTTTTTGGCCGGCATATAACCAAACACAATACCCACGGTCGCTGCCACCCCAAATGAGATGATAATGGATGCCAGTGAAACGATGGTCAGGATTTCTGTAAAGTGCATGATGCCTCTTGAGAGAGCAATCCCCAGGAAAATACCGATGATGCCGCCAGCCACACTGATGAAAGTTGACTCTGAGAGAAACTGGAAGACCACATCGGTCTTTTTGGCCCCGATGGCCAGCCGCACACCAATCTCCTTGGTCCGCTCCATCACAGAGGCCAGCATGATATTCATAATGCCGATCCCTCCTACGATCAGGGAGATGCCCGCAATGGCACCCAGTACCACGTTGAAGATCTCACGGGTACGCTGCTCCTGTTCAAGCAGCAACTCCGGGATGATCACCTCAAAGTCTTCCACGTTGTTGTGCCGTCTGTAAAGCATCCGACGAATAAGGTCTGCGGAGACAGACAACTGGTCGGACTCTGCCACCTGTACCACCACCCGGTCGAGCTGGTGGTAATTCTCATATTCCACCGTCTCCCCGTTGTTGCTATTGCCACTGGCAATCACCACCGCACCGCCGCGCCCGCGACCACCGCGCCTGGAAATCTGAATATCCTCGATATTGATGGCCGAGCGGTCACGAAACCGAAGCAACATGGTTTGCACCGGGGTATAGATCACATTGTTAAACTCACTTACCCCAAGATTGGCCGCTGCATCCTCGCTCACCATCCTGTCTTCCACCACACCGATTACGGTGAGCCAGTTGTTTCCGGCCTTGATCTGTTTTCCGACGGGATCCGTATTGCCAAAAAAGATCGCCCGGATATTGTTGCCAATGACAGCCACCGGAGCACCTTCTTCCACCTGTTCGTCGGTGAACATTTTTCCCCGTGACAAACCCAACGAGAACACATCGAAATAATTCGGGCTGACACCCGCCACCCTTACAGGCCGCCGGATGCCGTTGGCCATGGCATAAGCACTGATCTGCACCTCCGGGCTGAGGCGCTGTACAGTAGGGACAATACTTCTGATACTTTCCACATCCTGCAGAGTAAGACCCGGCGAGAACCGTCCCGCTTCTTCCTCAGGCCGGCCGTCTTCCGCATAAATCGGCCGTATAATAATATTGTTGACCCCCACCATCTTCATCTGCTCAAGGATTTCCTGCCGGGCACCATTTCCGATGGCCAGCATGGCGATCACAGCAGCTACACCAAAGATAATCCCAAGCGCAGTCAGGATAGAACGGAAGCGGTTGGCAAAAACCGATTCCAGGGCGATATTCAGGTTATAGAAATATTTTTCCAGGAACTTCATAACACAGCAATTATAAGGTGTTCAGACGGATATTGTCAGGATCCGGTGGTACGGTAAGGTATACCCTGTCAGCTTCTTCCAGTCCTTCCCTTATGATGATCTGATCATCGTTACGTATGCCGGTAATCACCTGCTGCTTAACCGGGCGATCATTTATGTTCACAAATACATAATTGATTGTGTCGACCGCATGGATCCCCTCAATGGGAATATATAACACATCTTCTTCCACATGAGTAACGATGGTATTTTTGGTAGTCATGGCCGGACGCATAATGGTATCGGACTCATTGATCTGGATCTTCACCTCAAACACCCTTGCATCCTGGTTGGGCCTTTGCTCCCCGATATTGGCCACTTCAGTCACATAACCGCTGTAAGTCTTATCCGGGAAAGCATCCACGACTACCTCAGTAGGTTGGTTAACTCTTACCTTGCTGATGTCAATTTCATTGACATAGGTTCGTGACATCATTACGGAAAAATCGGGCAGCGTCGCCACGGTATTGTCCCAGGCATTGATCTGAGACCCGACACCAAAACGGGTTCCGTCCCAGTTTCGCCGGTATATGACCATGCCATCCTGCGGCGCATAAATTTCAAATTCATCCATCACATCCAGAATCTCCTGGTAGCGTCGACGGACCTGGTTCAGCGAGGAAGTGATCTCCTGCATCCTGGCATCTGCCTGCTGCTTGCGCAGTTCATAATTTTCCAGTGCCTGGTCATACGCCCGCTGAGCCTGCTCCATACTGATTTCGGCCTGACGGATGGTAGCCGGAGGCTCATATTGGGACTGTTCCAGGCTGATTTTGGCCTCCTCATAGGCAAACTGAAGGTTGATCAGGTCGTTGCGGGCATTCCGCAACTCCATGGTCGTATCGAGCTGAGCCTGGGTAAAAGAGGTTTCCAGCTGCTCCAGTTCCGTCTCCCTGTCAAGGATGCGGTTACTGATATCCGTGCGGTCGAGGGTTGCCACCCAGTCCCCCTCTTTGACCACAGTACCCTCGGGAACCATATCAGCGATCTGGGCATTATTCACCCGGACCTGCCGCAAACGACTCGGCCCCATGATATCTGTGGAGTTTTTGGCTTCCAGCTCGCCACTGGTAAATACACTCACATCAAAGTCACCGCGTTCTACAGGCACACAAATCATCTCCGTAGTCACGCCTTCATCGCGAAGGAAATACCACAATGAAGCCACCAAAACGACCCCAATGCCGATCAGAACAAATTTTTTCTTCTTCATAATAATAACCGGATAAAAAACCTATAAGTTAGAAAATCCCCTGTTAAACAGTCCGTAAAGTTAATTGTTCGCACAATACATAGATGATGGATAAATCAAAAAAAATGCCAATAATTTTAGCTGCCCACACCGTCTTCATGGGATGAAAACGGTGGGCGTTGCCCATATCTGTGGGACGAGGCTGGCCAGGTTGTTGGTTCACGGGGGCTTCGCCCCCTTGGTTGTTGGTTCTCATGGACCAGGTAATGGGGAAGCTGCCAATGGCCAGGGAAACGGGCGAGGCAGGTTGTTGGTTCACGGGGGCTTCGCCCCCTTGGTT
>PWHO01000087.1 GCA_003555385.1 Bacteroidales bacterium | reverse complement strand
CTGACACATAGGCCAGCAACTCTTTACTGGCAGTATTGGCCTCCACCCCGACTGCATTCACGCAGCTGGCAACCACATCATCCAGGGCCTGCCTGAGCATTTTCTGGTCCACATCATGCTGGTACTGCCCCACACCTATGGATTTCGGATCGATCTTGACCAGCTCCGACAAAGGATCTGCCAGGCGCCGGCCAATGCTGACCGCCCCTCTCACCGTCACATCATAATCAGGGAATTCCTCCCTGGCAATATCAGAAGCCGAATACACCGAGGCCCCGCTTTCATTGACCATCACTGCAGTCACCTCGCGATCGAAACGAATGCGGCGTATCAGGTGCTCCGTTTCACGCCCTGCCGTGGCATTTCCGATGGCGATGGCTTCAATGCGGTAGGCATCCGCCAGGCTCTGTATCTTGGCCATCGCCTGCTTTTTTTGCCCCACAGGCGGATGGGGGTAAATATTTTCATTGTGCAGCAAACGGCCTTCCTCATCCAGGCAAACCACTTTACAGCCCGTACGATAACCGGGGTCAATGGCCAATATCCGTTTCTGCCCCATCGGCGGTGCCAGCAAAAGCTGCCGCAGATTCTGCCCGAATACTTCAATCGCCTTTTTGTCGGCCACTTCTTTCAGGGAATTCCTCATCTCCGTTTCCAGCGAGGGCAACAGCAGCCGTTTATAGGCATCCCGGAGAGCCGTCCTGACCTGGTCACTGCAGGCCCCCTCCCCTTTCACAAACAATTGTTCCAGAATGGCAAGCCCTGCCTCCTGATCCGGCGCAATCTGCACCTTCAGCAAGCCTTCCTTCTCCCCTCTGAACATAGCCAGCAAACGGTGAGATGGGGCTTTCGCCGCTTTTTCAGACCAGTCAAAATAGCTGGCGTATTTTGCGGCTTCTTCTTCTTTGCCCCTGGCCACCTTGCATGACATCAAAGCTTCCCGCTTCATCAGACGGCGCAAACGCTCGCGGGACCTCCTGTCCTCACTGATCCATTCCGCCACAATATCGCGGGCCCCTGCCAGTGCCTCCTCCGCCGAAGCAACCTCCTTATCAGGATCCACAAGCGCCTCCGCCCGGGCAATAAGATCAACGGATCGCTGAGCCATCAGCACCCGGGCCAGGGGCTCCAGCCCCCTTGAAACAGCCACACTCGCCCTGGTTTTTCGTTTGGGACGGTAAGGCAGATAAATGTCTTCCAGCTCCGACAAGGTGGTTACCTGCCGTATCGACGCCTCCAGTTCCCGGGTCAGTTTGCCCTGTTCGCGGATGGAGGACAATACGGTTTCTCTTCGCTTGTCGAGTTCTTCCAGCCGTGATAACAAATCCCGCACAGAAGTGATCTGTACCTCATCCAGCGACCCGGTCATCTCTTTCCTGTAACGGGAAATAAAAGGGATGGTGGCCCCCGATTTCAACAGGGAAACAGTCTGCTTCACACTACGGGCAGAAATCCCGGTCTGTTCGGCAATTGCGTCTGTATATGTGTGAACGGCATCTGTCATATCTTTCACATTATTTTGGGGCCGCAGAAAAATACAGGCGCAACTGTCGTGCGCGCCCGAAACTGCGGCGATGATAAGGACTCAGTCCGTATTTGTCAATGGCACGCCGGTGTGCCGGGGTGGGATACCCCTTATTGCGATCCCACCCATATTGGGGGTACGCTGCATGAAGTTCTTCCATGTATTCATCCCTGGCAGTTTTTGCCAATACTGAAGCTGCCGCCACCGAAAGATAAGCCGCGTCTCCTTTCACGATGCATTCATATGGGACATCCCTGTAAGGCGTAAAGCGATTGCCATCTACGATGACCATCTCAGGCTGCGGGTCAAGTTGCTCCAGGGCCAGATGCATGGCCATATGACTGGCCCTGAGAATATTCACCTCATCAATGGTGACATGATCAATCACCCCAATCCCAAAAGACAAGGCATTGGCCCTGACGAGTTCACGTATAAGCACACGGCTTTTCGGGGACAATTGTTTGGAATCATTCAGCCCTGCGAAAAGGGTTCTGTCCGGGTTGCGGGGAAGGATCACTGCAGCGGCAACAACAGGCCCGGCAAGGCACCCGCGGCCGGCCTCATCGCACCCGGCCTCCGGGAATACTTCACCAAAACATATTGCCAGATTTGGATGAACGACCGCCATTCAGGTTTTATACAGACTTCAGTATGCTTTCAAAAATCAAACGACCATCCTCGTTGCCAAGTTCCTCGTCGGCAGCCCGTTCAGGATGCGGCATCATGCCGAAAACATTGCGCGTTGCGTTGCATATACCGGCAATATTCTCCACAGACCCGTTGGGGTTGGAAGCGGATGTAACAATCCCCTTTTCGTCACAATACCGGAAGAGCACCTGCTGGTTGTTATTCAGCTTTTTCAACCCGACTTCATCAATAAAGAACTGCCCCTCTCCGTGGGCAATGGGTATCTTCAGGGGCTCACCGTGCTTAATATCACGGGTAACCAGGCTGTCAGAGGTTTCACTGCGGATGTACGTATTGTGGCAAATAAAACGGTGATCCGGGTTGTGCAACAGGGCGCCGGGCAACAGATGGGCTTCACAGAGGATCTGGAATCCATTGCAAATACCTAACACATAACCGCCCTTCCGTGCAAAATCAACCACCTGATCCATGATGGGCGAAAACCTTGCAATGGCACCCGATCGCAGGTAATCACCGTAAGAAAAACCGCCGGGCAAGATGATAAAATCAACCCCCTGCAAGTCGGTATCTTTATGCCATAACGCCACCACCTCCCGGCCGAGCTTCTTTTGTAAAACATATATCATGTCATGGTCGCAGTTGGACCCGGGAAAAACCACTACTCCGAACTTCATAAAAGGCTTTTTTTATTGATGCGTGACAAAGGTACACATTTGTCAAAAAATAAAGTAGGCCGAAAATCGCCCGCCGAGAATCAGCAAAAACAGGATTGTGAAAACCACTTCAGCCAGTTTCTTTTTGCCGATATCAGAGAAAAATACCGCAAGGGCAATGCTCAGGGGAATAATCAGCACACCATGATGCACATACACATAATCAACGGTAACCAGGTAGG
>PWHO01000193.1 GCA_003555385.1 Bacteroidales bacterium | reverse complement strand
TACTCCTGCTTTCGATTTATCACACTTCTGATGCCGGCAGTTTCTTTTACGACTTGCTGATGGAAAGTTTTTATGTCATTGCCCTGGCCATTGTCATTATTGACAACATCCGCTTCCCGGTCTTCCTTTCAGGCGATAACAAATAAAACCGGCCAGCAGCAGAAGCGGCAAAATCCTACTGTTGACCGGCATTTTAAGGCAATGATCCGGGTATACCCTGTGATCAGATAAAAAGGTTCAGCCCCGATTCATCCGCCCTTTCAAGATAAGTGGCCACACCGCCGAACTCCACCCCGTCAATCAGTTCTTCCTGAGTGATTCCCATCACATCCATCGACATGGTGCAGGCAATGAATTCCACGCCATTATCCTGGGCCTGGCTGATCAGGGATTCCAGTGAATCGATGTTCTTCTTTCTCATGATGTGACGCATCAGACGCCGGCCCATGCCCATCATGTTCAGTTTGGATAGTTTAAGCCCTTTGCTGCTGCCGGGCAGCATCATCCCGAACATCCGGGAAATAAAATCTTTCTTCACCGAAGGCGGGTCGGACTTCTTCAACATATTCAGCCCCCAGAACGTGAAAAACATGCTCACCTTTTTTCCGGTGGATGCCGCGCCGTTGGCAATCACGAAGGAAGCCAGCGCCTTGTCCAAATCGTCACTGAACACAATCAGCGTCTTGTTGTCACGAACCGGCCCTTGTGCAGCAGGTTTGGATGCCGTTTTCTCCTTCATGAGCCTGGCCGTGATCACCCCGCCTTCCTGTTTGACATCCAGCACCTTGTTCCCGGTCATCTTTGCCCACGCCTTCACATCAGATGAAAAAGCCGGGTCGGTCGCCTTCACCTCGATCACCTCCCCGGGTTTCATATCAGCCGCACTGTTTTTGAGCTTCAGGATGGGGCCGGGACACTGGAGTCCGCAGGCATCAACCTGTAAAGCAGTGATATTCTTCAGGGCCTCAGGCTGATCTGTGCTGCGAGCCTGGTAAATCTGGTCATCAATCCCCACCACATCACCTTCATAAATGTCCTCGTTGCTTTGCTTTTGCGTGGCAAACTCATAAGTCTTGGTTCCCCCGTTCAGGTTTTCCACCTGCCGGAATCCATTTTGTGTCAGAATCCGGGCTGCCACATATCCGCGATGCCCCACACCGCAAAATGCAATGATTCGCCTGTCGCGGGGGATTTCTTCCAGCCGGTCACGCAGTTCATCAATGGGAATATTCACCGCATCACCGATGGTACCCAACCCGAATTCATCGGGTGTACGTACATCCAGCATAAAAGCATCCTTCCTGTCAAGTTTGACCAGTTCACGCCAGGAGCAACTCTTCACCTTGCCGCTGACAATATTCTCGGCGGCAAAACCAGCAATATTCACCGGGTCTTTGGCAGAGGAATAAGGTGGCGCATAGGCATGCTCTATCTCCGTAAGATCATGAATGGTCCCGCCGTTTTTGATCACACTGGAAATAAGATCGATCCGCTTATCCACACCTTCATACCCGACAATTTGCCCCCCGTAAAGCTTTCCGCTGTCGGGGTCAAAAACGATTTTGATACTCATGGGGATGGCACCGGGATAATAGCCTGCGTGGGAGCCGGAATGGGTAATGGTGGAGTAATAACGGATATTGGCGTTGCGCAGGGTCCGGCCGGACACACCCGTGGAGGCAACTGTCAGGTCAAAAACCTTGGCAATGGCAGTGTTAATGGAGCCCCGGTATTCCCGTTGGTTGCCATGAACAATATTATCGGCACATATTCTGCCTTGTTTGTTCGCCGGACCTGCAAGATAAGTGATCTGGGAAATCCCCGTGATGGGATTGGGGAACTCGATGGCATCCCCCACCGCATAAATATCGGGACGGGAAGTCTGCAGATACTCATTCACTTTGATCCCTCCCGTTTTGCCCAGCTCCAGGCCGCCTTCCCGGGCCAGCTGGCTATCTGGCCGCACGCCGATCGACAGGATCACCAGGTCGCTTTGCAATTCACGCCCGCTTTGAAGTTTCACAGATAACCCGTCTTCATCCCTGTTAAAGGAAGAGACCCCGTCTTTCAGGAAAAACTCCACATTCTTTGTTTTCAGGTGCTGATGCACAAGCGAGGCCATACTATAATCCAGGGGAGTCATCACCTGTTCGGCCATTTCCACGATGGATACAAAAATACCGAGCTGATGCAGATTCTCGGCCATCTCCAGCCCGATAAAACCCGCTCCGACCACAATGGCACGCCGGATCCGGTGTTTGTCCACATAGGCCTTTATACGGTCCGTATCCGCCACATTACGCAGGGTAAAAATTCCTTCCGCGTCGATACCGGGGAGGTTGGGCCTTACCGGTTCGGCACCAGGCGACAACACCAGCTTGTCATAATCCTGCACATATTCCTCTCCGGTTGAAAGATTCTTGATGGTCGCAGTCTTGTCTTCAGGCTGAATGGAAACAACTTCCTGCCTGACCCGTACATCCACATTAAAACGTGCCTTGAAGGCTTCGGGTGTTTGTACAAACAAACTGTCGCGCTCGGCAATGGTACCGCCGATATAATAAGGGAGTCCGCAGTTGGCATAACTGATATGCTCCCCCCTCTCAACCATAATAATATGGGCATTTTCGTCATTCCGGCGCAGCCTGGCCGCCGTAGTAGCCCCTCCGGCCACTCCTCCGATAATAAGAATATTCATATATAACCAGCAATAATTTGTATAATGGAATTATTTGATTTCAAAATAAGCATCAACCAGGGGCGTCACAGCTTCAAGTTTCCGCTCCCCGTCGCCGCTGAGTGAGAAAATCATTTTTCTCTTGTCTGCCGGGTCAATTTCTCTTATCAACAAGCCTTTGGCTTCCAACCTACTTAACAAGCGGGAGGCCTGGGTGGTAGTCAGACCGGTCTCTGCAGCAATATTCCCCTGGCATTTGCAGCGTTCTGAGAGGCAACAAAGCAACACAGCTTCTTCAAGGCCTATTCCCTGATCCTTAAACATGTTTGACTCCAGCGACTGCAGACCACGCAGCAAAGTCTTCATGCGACGGAATGGCGCTGCCCCGTTTTTTAT
>PWHO01000285.1 GCA_003555385.1 Bacteroidales bacterium | reverse complement strand
CAAAACTGTTGATGATTCTCCCTTCTCTGTTGATAAAGTCCTGAATGATACGCTGCTCCTCAGGTGCCCGGTCGGCCGGTCTGGCACCGGCAACCGCAATGAGAAACTGTTCCAGTTCTTCAGCCGGTACAATGTCTTCTTTTTTAAGACCTGCCGGCAAATTAAGGGGTTCATCGGAATATGTCATGTTGTGGTCGCCCATGGGGTTGCCACCTATTATGATATTGTCCGAATAATATATGATATCATTGAGACCATTAAAGATACCCTGGTTACTTCGCGTATCCGGACCGGCTTCTGCAACGTTTCCGATCCAGTCGATCCGGGGAGATCCGTCACTCCAGCCATGATAGTGCCGTGCTCCCCAGTTGTAGGTGTAGACATTGATCCAGTTCAGTGTGGATTCTGAAGAACGAACCGCGGGATTACGCTTCCAGCTATGCACGTGAAGCACGCCCATATAGGATGCCAGCGAATTGTTATGCCGGTGCAACAGACCATAGCCGTGGCCATCCGTGGGAGAGTTGCCCTCGGAATGACTGGACACATTAAGCGGCTCTGCATTAATACCGTTTATGAAAGCATGACGGGTGGCATCTTGCCGGAAATTAACATTGGTGTCCGGCGACCATCCCGCTGTGACATGGTCGAAAATAATATCATGTGTTTCTGCATCTAACACAGCAGCGCGTCCCTGGTCCGGGTTATTCACCTCGTCACCAGTCAGAATGGACAGGTGTTGGACAATGGTGCGATTACCATGGATCCGAAGCCCGCCGCGAATAATCGTAATGCCTGGCCATGGTGCCGTTTGCCCGGCAATGTACACATTATCGGCATAACTCCGTATGAACGTCGTTCCCTCGTTATCAAGAACCCCGCCAACCTCGAAAACAACAAGGGTGTTATCATTATTTTCGGCATTTAGCAATGCCTGGGCAAGTGAACCCGGCCCGACGGCATTCAGATTGGACACGGTTTCTACGGTGAGGTTGTTGTTCTCGTTGGCATCAATCAGCCACTGCGTGTCAACATGGGTTTGATCCCAGCGATATGCGGTATAGTCACCGTTGATTGGCCCAGGATCACTGTCTTCACAAACTATCCCGGACTTATCAAGACGATCGATACTATCCAGCCATTCGCGGAAATCATCATCATCGGGTTCACACAGACCGGTATCATTGAAACTGAACCGCTCCATATGTACAAGATTAATGAGCGACATGGGAAGCGGACCGGTCAAATTTGCATTGCCTTCAAAATACAGCCTTTCCAGGTGAGTAAGATCCCCAATCCACCCGGGAACCTCGCCGGTCAGATTGGTCTCCTCCATTTCCAGTCGTGTCAAGTGTTGCAGGTTTTCTATCCAATCAGGGATTTCTCCGGGGGTGAAATTGTTTTCTCCCAGCAAAAGACGTTCCAGTGAGTTTGCCAGCTGCCCCAGCTCTTCAGGAATCTCACCTTCCAGAGAGTTTCTTTGCAAGTCAATACGCTCCAGATTAAGTAAATTCCCAATCTCAGAGGGAATCTTCCCCGTAAAATCATTCCTCTCAAGTCGCAATCGTTCCAGTTTTTCCAAGTTTCCAATCCATGAGGGAATCGCGCCGGTCAAGGGGCCTCCCTGTTCATCCAGTTCAAGATGTTCCAGATTAACCAGGTTGCTGAGTTCGAATGGAATCTCCCCGGTCAAATTATTTTCACCCAGTTCCAGGTGTTGCAAACTTGTCACATTGCCAAGCTCCGGTGGAATTTGCCCGCTTATATTATTCTGGCGCAGTACCAATACTTCAATATTGGTCAAATTATCGATTGTGGATGGGAGCTCACCGCTTAATTTATTTCCGCGAAAGTCAATATGGGTCACATTTTCCCAGACAGGTATCAAATCGGCAACCGAGCCGGAGATCTCGTTGTCGCGCAGATTCAGATATTTCAGATTCGTTAAACCGGCAAATTCGGAAGGGACTTCACCGCTGATATTATTATCGCGCAAATGCAATGTATCCAATTGAGTCAGATCGGCGAGTTCGGGCGGGAGCACACCGTTAACGTTATTACCTTCGAGCTCAAGCTTTACAATGCGTTCATCGAAAATACTGACGCCAAACCATTCCTTTACAGGCACCGATTCTTGCAGCCAGCCTGAATTTTCGTTCCAGTTCTCTCCGTCTGTAGCAATGTTAAAAGCCACCAAAGCCATAGAGTCCTGCTCCGTAACGGTTTGTTGAGCAACAGCATTTGGGATCGCATAAACGACAACCAAGGTCAACAGAGATAAGATCACAGCAAATCGTTTGTGTAATTTGGTTCTTGTTCCAAACCTGCCTGCCCAATGTATCATAATTATCTCAAGATTTATTTTTTTATAAATTGAAATCAAATAAATGTCACATCATTTCATTGCCATTGCTTACAAGTATTATGACGTTATATCAAAAAAGAGTCGTGACAAAAAGATAAAATGCCGGCTGTATTCTCATCGTAGGGAGACCGATTTAGAGGTTGGCAATCATATCATAACATAAAACTGCCCGCTTACCATTATTCGATAAACGGGCAGTTTTTTTCGCAATCACTCTTTCTGATTATTATATGTCAGAAAGTCCATTCCCGTGCAAACTTTATTTGATGAGAGTAATTTGCCGGGTGAATAGTTTTTGTCGGTGTCGGCCTTGTTCCTGGGTTACCATCATCCGGACCAGATACACTCCGCTTGATGCGGATGAAGCGTCCCATGATACAGTGTGTCTGCCGGCTTCGTAAGTTCGATCCGTCAATACGGCAACTCGCTGCCCAAGCATATCGTAGATCTCCAGCAACACATTGCTGTGCTCAGACAAATCAAAGGGAATCATGGTGACCGGATTGAAAGGATTCGGGTAGCTTGGAAGTAGAGCATAATTTTCCGGAATAACTTCTTGATGTTCAGCAGAAGGGAGTAGTTGTTTCTGATTACTGCCGTTTTCGACTTCTTCCGAATACTGTTGCAACCAGCTGAGCACATCCGTTGATGGTGGATTCAGACTTCGTGTGGTAGTCGCGTAATTCGGATAATCCGGATGATCGGAAAAACT
>PWHO01000254.1 GCA_003555385.1 Bacteroidales bacterium | reverse complement strand
GACAATCGGGAATGTTGGTAACACCACTGCATACCCGCGGGAGAGGAGCAATTGCATGGAGCGTACCCCGATGGAGCGGAAACTGTTGATATTCCTTCTTCTCAATGCATTGTCCAGGCCTTCCTGGTCATTGTATTCCCTTGGGTAGAACCAGAACATAACCGGAAGTTTTTCTCCTTCCTGGTAGTCTTGCGGAAGAATTGCCCTGACCGGGAAAGTGATACCGTCGGTACGGGTCACGTCAAATTCTTTGTAAATGGCATTGGTGATCTCGGGTGAGTGGTCCACGTTGTCGGTCAGCTTTTCCAGTGAACCGTCGCTGGTGTTTTTGAGGTAAGAATCCGGAATGTCGGTGGGTGTTTCCCGCTCGATGACGATTTGGTTCAGGTCATCGTCAATGATGGCCCGCACATTTTCATATACGTCTTCCTGGCTTTCAAATACCCTTGATGTTTCACCGTTGCGGATCTCTACCTTGTCCAGGAAGGGCTGAGGGGCACTTTCTCTCCACTCTTCATGGTATTTGACGCCCGACAGGTAAACAAAATCCCGGTCGGTTGACTGGCGGACGATATCCGGACCGTACGCGCCTGCTGTGGTCATCAGGCTGCCCGGGTTTTCGTAAAACTCGTCCGTATCCCATTTGTAGACGGTGTGTTTTTCTTCCGGGTCATCCAAAAATACGGCATACACATGTACTTCGCCTCTTTGCCTTTCAGTGATGAACAATGTCTGGCAATCCTGCGAGTATTCAAGTCCGCGGATGTCGTTCTTGTTGCTGAAGATCACTTCCTTGTCTTCTTCACCATATGGGGGAACCCAGTGGTATACCCTGTCCATACGATCCTCTTTTTCTTCTTCCTCTTCTTCCTCGTCCTGGTCATCGGCTTCGCCGTTTCCATTGTCGTTGTCTTCCTCATCCTCCGGAGGAGCATCTTTCAACAAATAGCTGATGCCGTGGCCGTCTGGGCGCCAGGTGATCTGACGTTTCTGTGGTTCGTCATCATTATTGTTGTTGCTTCTTCCATCGCGCAGGTCGCGGCTGCTGAGCTCCGCAATTACATTGCCGTCAACATCCCAGAGCTCCTGTACTGTGCCAAACAGGCTAACGGGAACGATGTTTGAAAAAGGCTTCTGAATGGCGGTAACCCGGAAATATTCTCCGTCGGGAGCCATGCTTACACCGGCATACAGGCCGGGTTCGCCAACTTCATTTACTGTGCCGTTATCCGCGTTGATCCGTACAATCTGCCCGGTGGCATAATACTCAAACATGTTTTTCTCGTAAGACCCTTCAAGCAGGTTTGGATAGGTCCTTAATTCGTTCTTGCCCTTATCGGTAACCTGGATCAGTACATTGCCATCCGGGGTGTATTGTGGTTTGGTGCCCCGGTTTTGGGGTACCACAATGGTGGTGATGTATTGTCCGTCTGCCGACCATTCGATGGGGGTGGTCAGGGTGAGCAGTGCGGGTGAGGTGGTGATTCTGTCAGAGCGCCTGCTTCCCACTTCTGTTACGTAGATGTGGCTTTCGTTTTCATAGTGAACGAAATAGGCCACTTTTGATCCATCGGGTGACCAGGTGGAGTTGGAGACCCGGCCATTGTCAGGGGTTCTGATGGTGCGGGTGCGTGTTCTTTCCCACTCAAAGAATTCATAACCCGGAGATCCGCCCGTGGTGTGGCGTCTGTGGCGATTGGCTGCCGTATCCAACTCAAGGCCTCCAAAATTATGATAGGGCTTGGCCAACCTTTCAATGGGGGTCAGTCCGTCCCTGACAGGGTTCAGAAAAACGCTGCGGTCGGGTCCCAGGTTATTAAGGGTCACATTCTCATACCTTGGTGCCAGCACCAGGTCTTTGATCTCCTGTGGCGGCTCCTGGTAGCCCTGCTCAGTGAGCACATCCTGGGCTGTCAATCCCGTACCGGCAAGGATGATCAGTAATGACAAAACTTTTTTTAGCAAAACAGATTTCTTCATGTCGTCGTAAGCTGTTTAATTGGTTAATAAGTACAGAAAGGGGTAAAATTAAAGAAAAATTTTTGGGAAAGCCACTTCAGGCCTGCGGTTACTGGCTGATTGCCAATATTTCCGTACAGCAGTACCAGTTTTAAGGATAAATTCAAAAACAAAGGCCGCCGCGAAAAACCGGCATTCTTTTGGAGGAATGGTTGATTTTTTGCGGCGGCCCTGGTCATGACAGGTTGAAGCGTTTAGTTCTGCTCAAAGCGTTTAGTTCTGCTCAATATATTGCTTCAGCCAGTCAAGCTGACGTTCTGCGGCATCAATGGTAAACTTGGGTTCCCTGATACCATGTGGCTGGCGGGGATAGGTCACCATTTTGGTGTCAACTCCCAGACGTTTCAGGGCCACATACATTTCGTGCCCCTGGCTGATGGGCACGCGGACGTCTTCTTCCGGGTGCAGTATCAGGGTGGGTGTGGTCACATTTTCCACATTGAATATGGCTGAATGCCGCATGTGACGTTCGTAGTTTTCCCAGTATTCGCTTTCAAAATAAGCCGGGAGGAAGCCGGGTATATCAGAGGTTCCGGTCATGCTGATCAGGTTTGAAACCCCGGCTCCCATCATGGAGGCTTTGAACCTGTCGGTTTGGGTGATGGCGAAAGACGACATGAACCCTCCGTACGACCAGCCCATGATGGCCTGCCTGTCAGGGTCAACCTTGCCCTCTTCGATGAGTTTGTCCAGTCCGGCCTTCATATCTTCCAGATCGCCGTAGCCCCAGTCCGATAAATTGGCAAAACGGAAATCCTCCCCGTATCCACCTGATCCGCGGAAGTTGGGCCGCAGGATGAAGTAACCCTCGGCGGCGAATTTCTGCAGCGGGTATACCCCCGGCAATGCCACATAGGTTTCCCCGAACACGCCTGTGGGTCCGCCGTGCACATGAAGCAACACCGGGTATTGTTTCCCTTCTTCATAATCAAGGGGGTAGATCAGCGGAGCCTCTATGGTGGTACCGTCAAATGATTCATAGCGGATTACTTCTGCCCGGGCGATTTCTGTTTGTTCGTAACCGGCATTGATGTCGGTCAGGCGGGTTGGGTTGAAGCTGGCCACATTGGAAACAATCACATCCGGGGCTTTGTCAAAATCCTGGTGGACGGCTGCCACTAAAGACGCATCCCCCGAAAGGGAGAAGCCGGAAAACCTACCGGGGGCATCGGTGATCTGACGATGTTGGGCATCTTCTCCTGTCACCGGCATGGCGAAAAGATCCACCGAGGTGCGGTGCAGTTCCACATAGAAGATCTCCGACCCGTCGGGCGACCATTTCATCATGGATGGTTCGTCATCATGGGTCTTGCCGAGCTGTATCATTGACCTGTCTGAAAGGTCCAGCACCATGATCACATCGTAACCGGGCCAGCGTGGATTGCCATTGTCGGTGGTAAAGGCCAGGTAATTGCCATCTGGCGAGTACAGGGGGTTGGTGTCTCCGCCGCCCAGGTTGATCAGTTCAGCGACTTCCCCTCCGTCTGAGGGCACTGTGGAGATGCTGGTTGTAGGCCAGTGCTCAAGGCCCGGCCGGTCCTGGTGGTCAAAGGCGATGGTCTGATCGTCCGGCGACCAGTCGAAGTTGCCCACGTGGAATTCTCCCTCGGTGACCCTTTGTATTTCTGCGGGTTTATTGCCTTGCGGGTCAACTTCAAACATGTATATATGGGAATAGCGCAGATCTTCATCGACCACGTTGACATCTTCCCTTTCCCGCTGGCGGCGCCGCTGTTCTTCGCAGAGCGGATCAACCATGGTAAAGGCAATGCGGGATCCGCTGTTTGACCAATGGTATCTCCCTACGCTTCCTTCTGCTTCAGTGAGCTGCCAGGCTTCCCCTCCGAAGGGGTCGATCATCCATACCTGGTTGCCGTCGCCGCCCCGCGCAGAGGTAAAAGTCAGGTAGTGACCATCAGGTGACCAGCGGGGGTTGCCGGCCGAAACGTCTCCGCGGGTAAGCTGAAATTGTCTCGTGCCATCTGAATGAACCAGGTGGATATGGGTCAAATAATCGCTTCTTTCTCCTTCTGTCCTTGATTCAGACACGGTAAAGGCGATCCACTCTCCGTCAGGCGATATCGCTGTTCCTCCGACGTTTTTAAAGTTTTCGACCATGTACTCAGGAGTCCATAATTCGTCACTGTTGTTTTCCTGAGCCAACACAGGGCCAGCCAGGGGTCCGGTCAGACAATAAAAGAATAATGTCGTTAAGAATAATAGTTTCTTCATGATATGATGTTTTTGTGAATATTTATAAGCCCAAAAGTATTAATTTAATTGGTTTTTTCGAAATTTCGCCCCTGCAGGGCAGAAGCGTCCTTATCCTGGGGCAATCAACTTCCGCCCGGGGCAACCGGGGCTTTGTCCTGCACTGTCATGCCTGTTTCCTGAACCACGGAGGTGAGCAGTGCCCGGATGGTCATGCTGTAGGCACTCAATCGCTCAGCGATCATGGCATTCAGGGCTTCGACAGATTCCCTGCCCTGTTCAGAATGCACCAGCATGGCCAGGTTGTTCAGCTGCGGCATTTCACTGACCTCGATTGAAGGGTCTGATACCATATACCCCGGCAGGTGTTTGGCAAGAACCAGGTCTGCGTGGACCGATTGACGGGCTGCGCCATAAGAGGTGTAAGTCCTGATGAAATTCCGGGAAAAGGGGACCGGAAACTCCGGGATGGCCAGTGCCCGGAAAAAGGGATGGCTGAAATTTTTTGCCAGGTAAGCCTGGCGAAGTTCCTGCCGCTGGTAGGCCTCCATGGCGGTATGTCTGTTGGACACCAGCTGAACGGCATCTTGCACGTCCCGGGGGAATCCGAGCATGGCTTTCAGGTTGATCCACAACATACGGGTTGTGCTGTAGCCCGGGAGGGGTTTGCTGTGATAAGGCATGGTGATGTCTCCTGCGTAATGCATGCTCCATCCCAGGAAACGCCACCCCCAGTAATGCTGGCCATTGTTAAAGGCGAAAACGGACAACTCCCTGAAAAGGTTTACCCGGTAGTCAAGGAAAGTGCGATTCAGCTCCGGGGCGAACCTGTAAACAATCCCGGCTTCATGATAAAAGGCCATGTGGAAGGGGGCCTGGCTGCTGTTGGCCAGGTTTGGATTTCCGAATGGCTGTTCCCCGAATCCATAACGTGCCCCATAGTCGGTCTGGTTGTCAGTAAACAGACCCAGGTCAAATCCATAATCGGGTTCATCGTTTGCAGTTACGAGTATATCCAACGGACAGATCTTTTCTCCTTCCCGGAGTCCGATATGGGTGGGGCGATGCAGGGATTCAGCGTTTCCGTCGGCCGTTATCGCAAGGGAGTTGGCGTGGTTACGGTTCCCGGCCGGTTCACCGGGGAGCAGGTGAAGATAAAGCGGCATCCGCATGTTTGGGTTAATGCGAATGGCCTGGGAAAACCGCACCACAATGTCGGTCGTGTCGCCACCTGCCCGGAAAGCCAGGTCATCCGGCCGGGGTTGATAGTGTGGCAGGTTTGTCCGTGCCCAACGCTCGTGACGGGCGAGAAACGGCTCAAGGCTGTTTTCTGTCTCCAGCAGAAACGTTTTCAGCTGTTTCACTTCCGCCGGATCGATCTCATCCCATAATCCCATTCCTGCCAGGGCGGGTCTGGCGAGCATGGGGTGTTCCGACCAGCCGGCAGCCTGAAAAAAAATGGCAGCAAAGAAACAAGTGATGACCAGCCGTTTAACCATTGGTGGGGTTGTTAAAGAAAGCGTAAAAATAGTGGTTTTTTTGTATATTTGAGAGTGTGGAATTTTCTCCACACTAATGATTCCGGGCACACAAAGCCATCCTATGGGAAAAGTTTTGATTATTGATGACGACACCTTTGTTTGCCAGCAGCTGAAAACGTATTTGCAGAGAAACGGTTTTGAAGCCATTGTGGCTTATTCTGCCAATAACGGACTGAAGGCGCTGAAGTCCGGAGGCGTTTTTTTTGTGCTTTGTGATTACAGGCTTCCCGATGCCGACGGGATGGAGGTGTTTGAGCGGATCAGGAAGCTGGATCTCTGGGTGCCGGTTGTTTTCATGACGGCTTACGCCGATGTGCGCACAGCTGTTCAGGCCATTCAGGCCGGAGCGCTGGATTATGTCACCAAGCCCCTGATCCCTGAAGAAATACTGAAGCTCCTTCGCCGTGCAGTAAACCGGGACTCAGGGGCAGACAGGCTTTTTCAGCACGACTTTATCAGTGGGGAGAGTGTTGCCATGCAGAACGTGATGAGTCACATAGAACTGGTTTCACCCTCCGACCTGAGCGTCCTGATCGAAGGCGAAACCGGTTCCGGAAAGGAGTACATTGCCCGGGCGATTCACTTTAACAGCAAAAGAAAAAACAGGCCTTTTGTGGCCCTGGATTGCGGAGCACTGCCCGGTGAGCTGGCAAACAGTGAATTGTTTGGCCACGTGAAAGGGGCTTTTACAGGTGCGATCAAAGACAAGAAAGGTTGTTTTGAGGAGGCGGACGGGGGAACCCTTTTTCTTGATGAGGTGGGCAATCTCTCCCCGGATAACCAGATGAAATTGCTCAGAACGCTGCAGGAAAAAACCATTAACCGCCTGGGAGATAACAAAAAAATACCGGTGGATGTACGGATTATCACCGCCACAAACGAGGATCTGATGCGTGATGTGCAATCACAGAATTTCAGGGAAGATCTGTTCCATCGTGTCAATGGATTCAAGATTATCCTTCCGCCGCTGCGAAAACGGAAGGAGGACATTTTTGTGTTTGCCACCTATTTTATGAAGCTTGCCAATGCGGATTTTGGCAAGTCGGTGGCGGGAATTGATGACCAGGTTCGGGAGATCTTCTTGCGGTATCCATGGCCGGGCAACATCCGGGAACTGGAAAATATCGTGAAACGATGTGTGCTGCTTTCCACGGGCAGTCATATAACACCCGATACATTGCCCGATGAAATACGCTATTTTGGGATGGAAGAGCAGAATGCCGCTTCCTCTCCGGGGAAAACAAAACACCCCATGACCCTGAAGCAGGCCGCGATGCTGGCCGAAAAGGAAGCGATACTGAAAGCCCTCCGGGAAGCGGAAAACAACAAATCCCGGGCGGCGGAGATTCTTCAGGTAGACAGAAAAACGCTATACAACAAAATGCGGGAATACAGTATTCGCTTTTCGCAATAGCCTGTCAGTACCTGAGACTGGCCGCTGCCAGGGTGTCCGCCGGCATTTCTTCAGGATCCTGAATATAAACTTTGCCCCCTTGCAAAAAGGTTTCTTTGGCCACCCTGTCAAGCAGACAGTGGTTGTCGGGCGACTTTTCCTGGTCAACGATTACCTTTCCTGACTTTTTATCCACCCTTCCCCAGAGTGACTGATCCTTTTTGAGGAAGGCCGTTTCAATACGCCCTTCCTCAGCAGCCGCCACCACATCATCTATGATGGAGGCGGTACGGCCTTTGCTTGACAGAAACTCATATTGCCTCAGGGTTTCCTTCCTGTGTTTTTCGAATTCATCCTTCAGCAGTGCCCAGGCTTTCTGGTGCAGGCTTTCCATGTGTGCTTCATCCGGGTTCCCGGAAATGTTGTTCGGGTAAAGGTTGTTGTAAGTGTTTGCTGTTTTGTAAAGGGCGAAAATGTAATCCACACAGGCAATGACCAGCGGCGCATCATAATTCCGGAGAACCTTGGTCAGGCTTCGGTCTACCTCTCTGAGGTGCTTTACGATCTCCTCTTTTTTATAGTCTTTGCCCCGGCCCTGTCCGTGGTAAACACTTTGTCCCGATCCGGACTGCCCGGTGCGGAACTGCAATGACTTCTGTTCGTGGTCATGGCCGACCGTATCCTGCAGGGTCTGAGGCACCAGGTCTTCAATGGCGATCCCGGCCACATGGTCACGTGTACCCTCAAAGAGCCGGACCTGATTCAGGCTGAGGGCCAGCACGAAAAACTGTCCGTCTCCGTTAAATACAGGCATCAGCGGAAGCAGATAAAAATGGGTATTCACCTCCGCGTATTCCTTAAAACGAACCGGGAATACTGAATAGGCGAATTTGCCGGGGCTGAGAAAAACGGCCAGTCCGTCTGACATATGCCGCCAGGCATCCCCATCCTCCAGAAGCATTTCAAGAGGCTGGGTAAACTCCTGGATTTGTTTGTGCTGCATCTCCTGTTCCTGCAGTTCCTTGCGGACTTCCTGCACTTTGTTCTTGAACCGTATCCGGGATTTTTTATTGTCACCCGACCGGCTTGTGGGAATATATATGGAAATGCACGGCCGTTGGCGCACTTCAGCCAGTTCTCTGAAAATGGATTTTGTGATTAAAGGCATGTCAGTGTGTTTTGTGGTGTTTTAAAAAATGCCCCGGCTGAATCACAGAGGGCCGGGGCAAATGCTTTCAATGACCTTCTGGCCACCATGAGGTTAGTTGCAAGCCATCAGGAGCCCGGTTGGGCCGGGATGTCACCCATGTCGGGGGCTGCCAGCACTTCATTTTCGATGGCCCTTGAAAAATCGTACAGATCCGGTGGAGTCCTGGAGGTGATCAGGTTTTCATACACAACCACTGACTCATCCACAAAGTTTGCACCCGCTTCTTCCAGCTCATCCTGGATGCCACCGACACCTGTGCTTGTCATTCCTTCCAGAACGCCTGCCCTGGCGAGCACCTGCGGACCGTGACAAATGGCGGCCACAACCTTGCCTGTTTCAAAAAAGTCACGGACAAAAGAAACCCCCTCCTCATTCTCACGGAGCATGGCGGGTGCCTCACCCCCGGGTAGAATCAGCGCATCAAAATCATTGATGCTGACTTCTGTTACCGCCTGCTGGATTTTAATGGTAAAATCGCTGTTATAGGCGGTTACTTCGCCCCTTTCCGGGCCGATCACCGTCATCACAGCCCCCCGGTTACTAAGGTAACCCATTGGCATGTAGGCCTCTCCGTCATGAAAGCCTTCGCCTACCAACACGGCAATATTGACCGGGTCGACCATCGTTGCTTCTTCGCGATGCACTTCGGGTTGCTGGCATCCGGCAAAAAAGAACAACATAGCAACTACGGGTAAGATCAGTTTTTTGGTAATCATAGCTTTTGTTTTTTTGTTTAAAAATGTCCATATGGATGAATTACCACATGGGTTTTCCCTGAAGGGTTAAATTTTCATGCCAAACGGAGGGCAGGGAGTCCATTGGGTGTTTGGCAGGGAAAGATTGGAGCATAAAACGCTATCATACAGCTTTTCATAAGAACTGACGCTGGAATAAGGGTTTTTTTCCCTGGCTGGTGACCGTGACCTGGTGCCACATTCGGGGAACCCATTACACATAGTGTCGTGAACCTTCCGGATTATTGGCCCCCGGGTTGCTTACCGCCGGGATTGTCTGCCTTCCCGGGTTGCTTACCGCCTGGATTGTCTGCCTTCCCGGGTTGCTTGCCGCCGGGATTGTCTGCCTTCCCGGGTTGCTTACCGCCGGGATTGTCTGCCTTCCCGGGTTGCTTACCGCCGGGATTGTCTGCCCATACGCATTATCTGCCCTTTTGGATGATTGGCCCGTGATGAATCAAATTTTTTTGTAACTTTATACCCTTGTTTTCATGGTTGCAGAGGGAAAACCAACATACCATTTGCGTATAGGTTTTCCCTTTCTTTTTCTAAGCCTGTTGATTTTTTTGATCCCCGATTATGGCCAAATCCAAAACAGCATTTTTTTGCACGAATTGCGGAGCGCAGTCCCCGAGGTGGATGGGCCGGTGTACCGCATGCGGAGAGTGGAACACTTTTGTGGAAGAGGTGGTTGAAAAGCATGATTCCCGAAAAATGGGATCTGGGAATTCATTCAAAACCGAATCAAAACCCCGGCTTATTCACGAAGTGGACATGACGTCAGTTAAACGCCTCCATGCAGGCAGTGAGGAACTGAATCGCGTCCTGGGCGGAGGGATTGTTCCGGGTGCCCTGATGCTGCTCGGCGGAGAACCCGGAATCGGAAAATCCACCCTGATGCTTCAGGTGGCCATGCAGATGCAGGACCGTAAGGTTTTATATGTTTCCGGTGAGGAAAGTGACATGCAGCTGAGTATGCGCGCCAGCCGGTTGGGTTATAAACACCCGGCCTGTTATGTGTTGACGGAAACCAGCACGGAAACCATTTTTTCCCATATAGGGAATATCAAACCGGATGTGGTGGTGATCGATTCGGTACAGACGCTTACCACAGATCATGTGGATTCCACCGCCGGCAGCGTTGCCCAGATAAGGGAGTCGGCTGCAAGCTTTCAGCGTTATGCCAAAGAAAGCGGGACACCGGTTTTTATCATTGGCCATATTACCAAGGAGGGTTCGCTGGCTGGACCAAAACTGCTGGAGCATATGGTGGATGCGGTATTGCAGTTTGAGGGAGATCATAACAATATGTACCGGGTGCTGCGCGCCACCAAGAACCGTTTTGGGAGCACCAGTGAACTGGGGATCTACGAAATGCGTGAAAATGGATTGCGCGAGGTGCCGAACCCCTCGGAGCTTTTGCTTTCCAGGAGAGATGACGCGGTGAGCGGGGTAACGGTTTCAGCCACTATCGAAGGGCTGAGGCCTTTGCTGATTGAAACCCAGGCCCTGGTCAGTTCTGCGGCTTACGGGACTCCGCAGCGATCTGCCACCGGTTTTGATTTGCGGCGGATGAATATGCTGCTGGCCGTGCTTGAAAAAAGATGCGGGTTCCGCATTGCCGCCAAAGATGTTTTCCTGAATGTTACCGGCGGGCTTAAGGTCAGTGATCCGGCCATTGACCTGGGGGTCATATCTGCTGTGCTTTCTTCCAATGAAGATATGCCGGTAGGCGAGAAAACCTGCTTTGCCGGCGAGGTAGGGCTTACCGGGGAGGTCAGGCCAGTGACACACATTGAGCAACGGATCTCGGAAGCCGGAAAGCTCGGCTTTGAAGAGATTTTTGTCTCCCGCCACAATCTGAAAGGGCTGGAGAAGAAGAATTTCGGAATCCGGGTGCATCCTGTAACCCGGATCGATCAGGTTTTTTCTCTGTTGTTCGGATAAGGGGCATACCGCCGCTAATGGTCCAGCAGGTCTTTCAGTGCGTTTCCCAGATCAGGGAAACGGAAAGGATAACGGGTAAACGTTAATTTTTCAGGAACCACAGTCCGCCCTTTGGTCACCAGCGAGGCTGCTTCTCCAAAGACCATCCGCAGGGCAAAAGACGGGATGGGAATGAAGGCCGGACGATTCAGCGTTCTGGCAAGTACCCGGGAAAATTCCGCGTTGGTGACTGCTCCGGGGGCGACTATATTCACGGGTCCTTCCAGCTGTGGTTGCTGCAGGGCATATTGCATGGCCCCGAGCACATCTTCTATGTGGACCCACGACATCATTTGCGCTCCGCCGGCAATTTTTCCACCCACCCCCAGGCGGAAGGGCAGCAACATTTTCTGCAGTGCACCACCGTCATTGCCCAGGATCACCCCGAAACGGAACATCAGCGTCCGGCATATCTTTTCTGCCGCTGCAGCCTCACGTTCCCAGTCACGGCACACTTCACCGGGGAAAGTGGGGGCAACTTCCCCGGCGGACTCTGTGTACACGCCATCATGAGGGTATATATCCACTCCCGAAGCACATATAAACGTTTCCGGTCCGGGGTCCATGTGTCGCAATGACTCCGTCAGTAAGCTGGTGGTATTGATCCGGCTTTCATAGATCCTGCGGCGGCTGGCGGTTGTCCACCTCTGGAGGATGGGTTCGCCGGCCAGGTGTATAACGACGGTGCTGCCGGATAGTTTTTGAGCCAGTTCCTGCGGCTGCAGCCTGAAATCCTGTCTGCCAAGGGGAATTATTTCATGGCCCTGAAGCCGAAACAGGGAGGCCACTTTGCTGCCCACGAAACCGGTTGATCCACTGATTGCCACTTTCATTTTCTGTGTTTTTTTTACGGTGCTTGTGTTTTATTTCCCTAAGATGGGTTATCGTGACGGGTTATTGTGTATTTATTTCTCCAGGATGGTTATCGTGACGGGTTATTGTGTATTTATTTCTCTAAGATAAGGAATTAAAAAGATTTTTGTATTCTGGTAAACAAAACTGTGCGATTGTTTATTACATTTGTAGGACAGATAAACAATAGTCTTTCCTGTAGTATTGTAATATGTTTTTTTCCGATGAAACAGAGGCCCTGTTAACTCCTCGGGTCCCTTTCGGGGCAAGGGCAGGAGGGTGTGTTATGTCGGGATTGCTTAAATGAAAGGCCAATGAATACGTTACCTCGTCTGATTATACTATTGGTTGTTTTTTTGCTTTTTCCCGCGTTGCTCAAAGCACAGGGTGGTCAGCCCTGGAGTTTGGAGGATTGCGTGAATCATGCCCTTGAAAACAACCTGCGTATACAGCAACAAAAACTAGGTGTTGATATTGCCAGGGAAAATCTTCGTCAGACCCGGGCCAATCGCTATCCCTCATTGAATGCCAATGCATCCCACAATTATAATTACGGGCGATCATTGGATCCCATTACAAACGAGTTCTCCACAGAACGCTTACAGACCAATAATTTCAGTCTCAGCAGCGGAGTGACCCTTTTCGGTGGATTTCAGATCTCCAACAGTGTCAGTCGTGATGAACACGAACTGCAGGCTTCAGCCTATGATGTGGAAGCCATGGAGAATGACATTGCCCTGGCGGTGGCTTCTGCATACCTTCAGATCCTCTTCAGTAAAGAGATGCTGGAAATGGCCCGGAACCAGCTGGAGATAACCCGTGAGCAGGTTGACAGGACTGCCATGCTCGTAGAGGCGGGCACCCAGCCGCGGGGTGGCTTGCTTACCATTCAGGCGCAGGCGGCTTCGGAGGAATTGCAGGTAGTTAATGCAGAAAATCAGCTGAATACGGCCTACCTGGATTTGGTTCAGTTACTGGATCTTCGTGAGGATGCGGACTTTGAAATTGAGGTGCCGGATATAGATGTGGAATACGAAGAAACGGTGGATTATTCCCCCCTTCAGCTGTATGATACCGCGGTGCAGATTCAGCCTGATGTGCGGTCGGCCGACTTCAGTGTATCCAGTGCGGAAAAAGGGTACGAGATCGCCCGTGGTGGTCGTTACCCGGTGCTTTCACTGGGCGGAAGCCTTGGAACAGGTTATTCTGAAGGACGGCTGGAAGTTGCCCAGGTCATTGAGTCCGATCCCCAAATGATCGGCCAGACCGCATCCGGTGAGGCTGTTTTCGCCCCTTCTTTCAATTATGAAACCCAGGTCATTCCTTTCCGCGATCAGTTTGAGGAAAACTTCAACAGGAGCGTCGGCCTGTCACTGCGAATCCCCATTTTCAACAATTATCAGACGCGTGCAAACATCGGACGTTCAAGGATCGCCCTTGAAAGTGCCAAACTGCAACGGCAGATCATCCGCGACCAGTTGTTCAAAACCATACAGCAGGCGCATCAGGATGCCCACGCCGCCCTTCAGCGGTACCGGGCCACAGAAAAGAACCTGGAAGCCCTTGAGGAATCATTCCGCTATATGGAGCAGCGTTTTAACGTGGGGATGGTGAATATTACGGAATATAACGACTCCAAAAACAGGCTTGCCGCTGCTGAATCGGAATTGCTGCAGGCCAAGTATGAATATGTGTTCAGGGTGCAGATCCTGGACT
>PWHO01000161.1 GCA_003555385.1 Bacteroidales bacterium | reverse complement strand
GAATCCGAACCGTTTGATTATCAGAACTGGGAAAGCCGGCCGGCGATTCAGCGGTTCTTTGAGTCGATACTGGTGCCGTTCAGACATTTGTTCTGACCATACAGGCTAATGTTCCAATTCATGACCAACCACGCTCCTGTGGCGACATTTGAGTTGGTCATGCAAGTTTTTCGCCGGGGGGATCAGACAATCAGGAACGATGATTTTCCCGGGGCTGCTCCGGCAGGATTGAGGGGTGTCCATTTATGATGGGATGCATTTATGATGGGATGGCAGGCGGTCTGGCATGCCTGAGTGTGGGGGGAGAGCGGTCGATATATGCACGCCTTTATCATCTGTGAGATATTTTTTTTACTTTTGGGACAAAAATCTAAAAACCAACCAACCATATGTTACAGAAGCTTTCTGAACTACATGAAATGGCACGCGGACACAGCCGGCGGCGTCTTGCCCTGGCGGCTGCCCACGATGCCCACGCCATGGGCGCAGTCATTAACGCCCATCAAAACAAGCTGATCGAAGGGATCCTTATCGGGGATGAACAAAAGATCAACGAGATCGCCCGCGAAAAAAACTTCGACCTCTCCCCTTTTACCGTCATCAACGAACCGGACAATGCAGCAGCTGCGGCCAGGGCTGTAAAAATGGTCAGGGAAAAAGAAGCAGACATCCTGATGAAGGGAAACATTGGCACAGCCGTACTGCTGAAAGCCGTTCTCAACAAGGAGTATGGGTTGCGTACCGGGGAACAGATCTCCCACCTGGCCGTGTTTGAGCTGCCTGCTTATCATAAGCTCATCGGGCTTACGGATGCCGCCATGAATATCGCCCCCGAGCTGTGCGAGAAAGTTTCCATCACCCGCAATGCCGTGGAGTATTTCAGGAAGCTCGGCATTGAGAAGCCCAAGGTGGCCATGCTGAGTGCTGTGGAAACGGTCAACCCGGCCATAAAGTCCAGCATGGAGGCCAGCGCCATTGCAAAAATGGGCGACCGCGGGCAGATCAAAAATTGCATCATTGACGGCCCCCTGGCCTTTGACAACGCAATCAGCGAGAAAAGTGCCGAACTAAAGGGCATTGTAAGCCCTGTGGCCGGCGATGCCGACATTCTGGTGGCTGACGACATCGACGCCGCAAACGGCCTTTATAAGGCCTTTATTTACTTTGCTTCGGCCAAGGGTGCCGCTGTCATACTGGGTGCCGCTGCCCCCATCGTGCTCACATCCCGCGCCGATACCGACGAAACCAAGCTCAACAGCATTGCCATGGCAGCGGCTGTGAAGGAATAACAAACAATCACCACAAAAACAAACATTCATGACTGAAAACCTCATACTTGCAATCAACCCCGGATCAACCTCCACCAAGATTGCCGTGTTCAACAATACCAAGGAAGTGTTTCTGAAAAACATCAAACACTCCTCCAAAGAGCTGGCCGAGTTCAAACAAATCACCGATCAGTACAGCTTCCGCAAGGAGATCATCCTGGATGAGCTGGAAAGTGCCTCTTTCGATATCCAGAACATTAAGATTATCGTAGGACGGGGCGGGTTGGTAAAACCCATAGCTTCAGGGGTTTACGACGTAAGCGCCCGCCTGGCCGAAGATTTGAAAATCGGGGTGCTGGGCCAGCACGCCAGCAACCTGGGCGGCCTGATCGCCCGTGACATCGCCGGTACCATTCCCGGTGCCAAAGCCTATATTGCCGACCCCGTGGTTGTTGATGAGTTTGAAGACATTGCCCGGGTATCCGGCCATCCTGAATTTGAGCGGGTGTCCATTTTCCATGCCCTGAACCAGAAAGCCATCGCGCGGCAGCATGCCAAATCAGCAACTGAGAAAAAATACGAGGAACTGAACCTGATCGTGGCCCACCTGGGCGGAGGTATCAGTGTTGGCGCTCATTGCAAGGGGCGGGTCATTGACGTGAACCAGGCTTTGGACGGAGAAGGCCCCTTCTCCCCGGAAAGAACCGGCACCCTGCCCGTGGGCGCACTGGCGAAACTGTGCTTCAGCGGCAAATACACCCTGGAGGAGATCAAAAAGATGATCACCGGAAAAGGTGGACTGGTGGCCTACCTGGGAACCAATGATGCCTATGAAGTGGAAAAACGCGCAGCTGCAGGTGACGAACAAGCCGCCCTGGTGCAGTCGGCCATGGCCTACCAGGTAGCCAAGGAGATCGGTGCCATGAGCACGGTCCTGAAAGGTCAGGTGGATGCCATTTTGCTCACGGGCGGCATTGCTTACGGCAAACCATTTACTTCCGCTGTTTCGGAACGCGTAAGGCACATCGCCCCGGTGTATGTATATCCCGGTGAAGATGAGATGCGCGCACTGGCCATGAACGGACTGATGGTCCTGAACGGTGAAACAGAGGCCAAAGACTATAGCTGATTATCCGGCGCAAAAACGGAGGCCCGGGATTATAACTGATCACCCGGCGCAAAAACGGAGGCCCGGGGTAATAATTAATCCCCGGGTAAACCGGTCATTACCGGGGTTGCATCGGGGGCAGACTTACCACAAAGGTGCTGCCAGCTCCTTCACGAGAAGTGAATGAAACATTTCCGTTGAAGCTTTCGATGATGCTTTTTACCATGGAAAGGCCCAGCCCCATTCCCTTGGCCTTGGTGGTGAAATAAGGCGTAAAAATTTCCCGCTGTTGCTTATTGGGAATCCCGGAGCCATAGTCTGTTACGGAAATGTGGTAATCCTCCTCCCCGATCTCGCAATCAACCCGAATGCGGGCCTGTTCATGTTTATCGTACGACTGGATCGCATTTTTGATCAGGTTATTGAATACCCTGAGCAGCTGATTCCGGTCGCCGTACACCTGCATGGGATCCTCCCCTTCGGGCATTTGAAGTGTGATGTCAACCTTTTCAAAATCCTTGTACATATCAAGTATCTCCGGAATGAATTCCCGTAAATTGATATGCCCGTTTTTCCCGGCCGGCATTTGGGCAAAATCAGAGAATTCCTTCGCAATCACAGCCATGTTGTCAATCTGCTCAATCATGGTTTTGGAGAAACGTTCCAGTCGCTCATCCCAGTCGGGTACGTTTTCTTTCCAGGCTTTCT
>PWHO01000128.1 GCA_003555385.1 Bacteroidales bacterium | reverse complement strand
TGATATTCAATATCATCCGGGACCTCTGCCGGGCAGCGGGCATCAAAAAGAAAGTCAGTCCGCACAGCCTGCGTCACAGTTTTGCCACCCACCTGGTGGAAGGGGGTGCCGATCTTCGCGCAGTACAGGATATGCTGGGGCACGAATCAATCACAACCACCGAGGTGTATACCCACCTCAGCAGGGAATACCTGCGTGAAAACCTGTTGTCTTTCCATCCCCGTGCAAAACGATAACCCATCAGGGTTTATCCGGCATCTGCAGACACAGAGCGACTGCAGCTCCCTATTCAACAAACAGATCCGCAGCAATTCCATCGGCAAAAAACAAACCTTTCTTCCCCAGCACAAGTATATGGTCATCTTTCCAGAAAAGCACCCCCCGACGCAAATGAATCTCAGCGCGTTTTTTCAATGACCCGAGATATTTCGCACCTCCCAGGTGGTCAATATACTTTAGGTCACAACCCCAAACCGTGCGCAAGGAAGTCATGATATATTCATTGACAATCTGCGACAGATCAAGTGTCTCCTCTTCTGCCGGAACCAGCCCCTGAGATATGGCAGCGATATATTGACTGACACTGGAAATGTTCCAGAATCGTTTTCCGGGTATGAAACTATGGGCGGAACTACCCAAACCCAGGTAAGGCTGACCTGTCCAGTAAGCAATATTGTGTCCGGACTCTTTTCCGGGGAAGGAGAAATTTGATACCTCGTAGTGCCTGTAACCGTAGGCCTCCAGCACATCTTTCATCATGCCAAACTGACGGGCCGACTGTTCCTCCGAAACAGTCTTTGCTTTTCCCTTCCGGATCAGGTATGCCAGAGGGGTGCGGGGCTCAACCGTAAGGGCATATGCAGATATATGGGGGATCCCGTCCATGGCCACGCGATGCAGATTGTTTTCCCAGTTTTCATCTGTTAAACCAGGGGTACCGTATATGAGATCCACGCTGATGTTTTCAAACCCTGCCTCCCTGGCCTCCTGTATACTCTTCCAGGCCCGTGAAGGTGAATGTGCACGGTTCATGTATTGCAAGTCATCAGGCCAAAAACTTTGCACTCCGATACTTAAACGGTTTACCGGGAGGTTTCGCAGTTCTTTGAGTTTTTTCGGATTCAGGTCATCGGGATTGGTTTCAAGGGTAACTTCCCTAATGCCCTCCAGGGAAAAATTTCGGTCAAAAGCTTGAAAAACTTCAGACAACTCACCGGCTGAAAGCACTGAGGGAGTGCCTCCGCCAATATAAAGGGTTTGAATACCGGAAGGTGCAATATGATGTTGATGCCGGTCAAAAAACGTCCTTTGCAACTCCATTTCCCGGTGTAAAGCGAGCAAATAAGCATCCTTGTCTCTTGTCGAGGCCATGAAATGAAAATTGCAGTAATGGCATGGCTGGCGGCAAAACGGGATGTGGATGTAAACTCCTGCCATAATGTGGGGGCTATCACTCATTCAAAGGTAAGCAAAAGGATGATGTTTGCCTGTATTTTCATATATTTGATTAGTTCTTCGACTGTTTCACAAGCAATTATCCCTGCGTCTATGATACCTGTTGAACTGAATGATACCACCGTATTCACTTTTGAAAACCTTTCCCGTTTCCCGGAAATCACCCATTTTGTTTCAACCCGTAAGGGAGGGGTCAGTGAAAAAAATTTCTCGTCACTGAATACCGGATTTCATGTGGGTGATGACAATTTTCGTGTTTCCCAGAATCGCCGTATTCTGGCAGACTCACTGGGCATTGCCCTGGATAAATTCACCTTTGCCAACCAATGCCACAGTGCAAACGTGGCTTTGGTGGATGGAGCAGGAAAAGGTCGCGGGGCTTTTGACAAAACGGATGCATTTCCCAATACCGACGGGTTGATGACCAGTGTTTCGGAGATATGCCTGGGCGTGCAGGTGGCTGATTGTGTACCCATATTGCTGTATGACCCAAAAAACCGGGTTATTGCAGCCCTGCACGCAGGGTGGAAAGGAACGATCCGTAAGATTGCCAGCGAAGCTGTCAGTAAAATGCTTCGCCATTACGGTTCCAGGGCGGAAAACATTTATGCCGGGCTCGGCCCTTCCAATGGACCTTGTTGTTATGAAGTGGGCGAGGATGTCTGCCGCGAAGCTGTAAAGGCATTCGGGTCGGTAAAAGACATCGTGATTCCGGTCAGGGAAAAAGGCAAATACATTTTTGACCAGTGGAAAGCCAATTTCATGTTGCTGACTGATGCCGGCATAAAGCCGGATCACATAGAGGTATCAAAAATTTGTACACAGTGCAGGAGTGAACAGTTTTTCTCCAACCGTGCACTGGAAGGTGTCAGCGGACGTTTCATGGCCGGAATTATGCTGAAAAAAGTACGACAGCACTGATCAATACACTGAAACAACGGGTTTACGGTGCTGTTTGCGATGAGCTCCCCGATCCGGGATTGGTCAGCAGGTTGATTAATTCAACCAGGCGGCTCGAGTAGCCGTATTCATTGTCGTACCAGGCAAGCACCTGGATAAAATCCCCTCCGAGCACCCTGGTGCTGAGGGAATCAAAAATGGCAGAATGCGGGTTCCCAACAATGTCGCTCGACACAACCGGGTCTTCACAATACTGAATAATCCCCCGCATTTCACGCCTGGCGGCCTCATAAAACAAATCATTGATCTCCGTCCGTGTTACAGTGCGCTTCAGAATGGCATTCAGTTCCACAAAAGAACCATCACTGACAGGCACCCGGGTGGCAAACCCGTCAAACCGATCTCTCATTTGCGGCATTACATCCTTTACGGCCCTGATGGCACTGGTGGTTGTGGGGATGATATTCTCATTGGCGCAACGGGCACGGCGAAGATCGGTATGGGGCGCATCCATCACATTCTGGCTATTCGTATAAGGATGTACCGTATTCATCATACCGCGGTCAATACTGGCATATGAATCGATCACTTTCATAACCGGGGCAATGCAATTGGTTGTACATGAAGCATTTGACACGATTACTTGCTCTGAAGAAAGTGTGGATTCGTTTACACCAAGAACCACCATATTGTCCAGAGGTTCTTTGGGCGGGCAAGAGAGAATCACCTTTTTCACCC
>PWHO01000287.1 GCA_003555385.1 Bacteroidales bacterium | reverse complement strand
GGAGAGATCCTGCTCTTTTTACAGTTTTGTTACTTTACATAATATTAATTATGTAACAGAAGGGGTGTTGTGAAAATCGGATATGCATGTGATTTTTTGACCCAAAATGATGAACCCGTGAATTATGTGGCCATCCAAATGGGATTGCGATGAGGAAAGATTACGGATGCGCCACAAAATAATATTCTGTCTGCTTATGATAATGTTCTTTGAACTGATACGGGTTTATTGGAGAAGTTTGGTCCAGGAAAGACTTCATCAGGGAAATTTTTAACCCGCATTCCTGAACAAGAAAACGATATAACTCTTCCGGTTCAGAGTCATAATAATCACTGGCCCCAAGTCCGAATTCAAATACGATGACAGGCGCACATCTTTTGATCAAATCCCTGCCACCTTTCAGTACATGAAATTCTGCCCCCTCCACATCCACTTTCATAAAATCGATGATTAGCTCCTGTGGAATGACATCATCAAGTCTGCGAACCTCCACGTCCATCTGCCTGATATCAGGCGACTGTACATTGTATTTTCTCTTTTTAAGCCCGCTGTAAGCCGGCGCATTGCGAACAAATTGAAACACCGATGCGCCGGACTCATCTGACAAGGCAAATGGCAACACAGTTGCCTGCCTGCCGTATACTTGTTTTAATCGCGCAAAGTACTCCGGAATCGGCTCAAATGCAAAATGCCGGCCATCCGGGGCTAATTCCAGGCACTTTTTGAGCACATCACCCTCATGACTGCCCACATCGAGGCAGTTTGCGCCCGGCCGGATCACCCTATGCATAATCCTCATAGTCAGACGATCATATTGCATATTCCTGGTGAGGTCCAACCCGGCGCAAAACAGGCCCCTGCGAATAAGTCCTTTTATATATCTACCTATCAATATATATACCTTTTACGTAGAAATTATATCAAAACAGCTTGCTCCACAAGACTGCCCACATCACAAACCGGTCAATTACCTGTAAGTGGCTGAATACCCGTCTTCTGTGACCTCATACTCCACATCATGCCGGCTTTCGTAGTTCTCAAGGCTGGGATTTCCCTCAAAATGCACCAGGGCACCAAGCCGTGCACGTCCGGATAAGCTTCCCGTTACGTGCAGGTAATTCAACGATCCGGCAACGGCATCAATGTCACAGTTTTCCACCAACAGTTCACCCGCGTAGACGATGGCCCCTGCCTTACTGGAAATATTCATCCTGTCTGCCCTTCCCGTCAGGCGGGTAACAGCACCTGCCTGTGCCTTAAGATCAAGCAACTTTACCTGCAAATTTAATGTACTTTTTGCCCCGGCCTGAAGGGTATGCGATAAAAATTCTCCCCTGATCGGGTTTTCGGCATAAACCTGCGCCCCGCGGGAAACAGATAATTCCTCCAGTTCAGGTACCAGGATATACACATCCAGCTGCTCATGCCGGCCCACCGGCCGGTCAAGGTACAACTTCAGTTTACCTTCCTCCACCTCGGTCATCAGAAGTTCAAGAAGATTGTCATCCGTCTGAATTTCCACCTGCCGGTTTTCATCTTGCTCCACATGCAAAGTGATGTTGCCGGAAACAGATAACCTGTTGAACGCAGCTACGTCACGCAACTCAGTCCGCACCTCTCCGCTTCCTTCTACCCTGACCAGATCGTGAGATATCTGGGTTCGTATGAATACCAGTGTTGCAATAATGGCAATCAGAAATATTGCCAGCGTGATGCCAAGGATTCTATTGGTTGTTTTCATTGCTTGATGTTTTAATTGCTGTTTTGCTTGGATTTCTGGTATTTGTGGTAATAATTTTCAAGGTCTTCAGTACGCATTTTCAATACATCCATTGTCCGGAAAACCTTCGGGAGTTCTTCCTTAATGAAGTTCTCCTTTTTAAACTCCAGGGTTTTCCGGTAACCGTCTTCCGCGACAAAATACCCGATGCCCCGTTTGTTGTAGATAATGCCTTTGTCCTGTAAAAAGCTGAACGTCCGCATGGCGGTATTTGGATTCACCTCCACTTGCACAGCAGTTTCGCGAATGGAAGGGATCTTCTCCCCTTCCTTCCATTGTTTCTTCAGGATGCGCCCGCAGAAATAATCCGCAATCTGCAGGTAAATGGCTTGACTATCGTTAAATTCCATAGTTACACCTGCCTTTCTTTAAGACTAAACCAAGTTGTGACGAGAAAAAACGGTACGGTCAGGTACCAGAAGATCACTTTAGCAATAGCGGGGATGTAATTGGTAAACAAAACCTCCATCCGGGGCGGCAAATCCTCCGGTCCGATATTGATGCCGTCCCCCCCGTCAGTGAATGGGGAAAACAAGGCCCATGCAGTTGCCACAACGATAATCTGTACAACCACTGATATTACAAAAAGGGCAAGAATTGTCTTCAAAAAATTGTTTTTCCTGAAATAGGCCGCACCCAGCAGGAAAATGGATTGGGTGACAAAGTAAACTTTCAGCGCCGTAAAACTCTGCGAGGAAAACACGCTCTGGAATGGAGTTATATCCAGGGTAAAATTCATCACCAGGTTGGCCAGCAGTACGATCAATGCCATGACAAGTATCCCCAACACCGGGAAAAGAATGCCGGTGAGTATCCATCCACCAAGCAGCCGCTCTGTGGTGGATACGGGCAAGGTCAGGAACTGATAGCTTTTCTGGGGATTGTGCAGTTCATTGAAAATACCGGCTGTAAAAACATATCCGCCCAGAAATAATGCGGAGAAATAGAGGCCGGTCATTCCGGAAAGATTCTGTGGCTGAAAATGGGCCACCAACAGGGAGATAACCAGCAAGACACCGGCAATGCCGCCGAAAGCTACCAGCCAGCTGCCGGTATTTGACAGCACCTGTCTTCTGATAAATAAATACAAACGACTGATATTCAATATATTATTTGTTTCCATGGTTATTGCGCTTTAAATGCCTGATTTACTTTTCTTGGATTGGAAACCACCCCGTTAAAGAGTAACTCCAGATCCATCCTGGTGTCTTTTTGCCCGATATTGGGCAGGATGGCCGGGAACCCACCAAGTCCTTCTTCATAATAGATGGGCTGACGGTTTTCTTTAACTTCAGGGATCACCTCAAACGACAAGGCAGCCGTAATACTGGCCACATCCTGCTGAAAAATGATCTTTC
>PWHO01000308.1 GCA_003555385.1 Bacteroidales bacterium | reverse complement strand
TGATGAGTAAGAATAGTTGCCCGAGTAGCTAATGTGCATGGGCCTGTCTCTTTCACCTTTTTTGGTGGTGATGAGAATTACCCCGTTGGATGCCCTGGATCCGTAAATGGCGGTTGCTGAGGCATCTTTCAGTACGGTGAAAGACTCAATGTCGTTGGGGTTGATGGATGAAAGCGGGTTCCGCAGTCCGGGTACGCCTGTACTTTCAATAGGTACACCGTCAATTACGATCAGCGGATCATTGTCGGCTGAAAGAGATGACCCGCCCCTGATGCGGATGGTCTCTCCGCTTCCGGGGGCCCCACCCACTGAGGTAATTCTTACGCCGGGCATGCGGCCGCGAAGCAGCTCACCGGGCGTTGTAATATTCCCCCTGTTGAAATCACGCTCTCCGACAACCGAGACGGAGCCTGTGGCGTCCTCTCTGCGCTGAATACCATAACCGATCAGCACAAACTCATCGAGCAATTCAACGTCGGGCATGAGTTCAAAATTACGGGTTACCGTTTCCCCGTCACCAACTGTAATTGTGTGGATGGTGGGGTCGTAACCGATAAAGCTTGCCTCCAGTGTTACCTCACCTGCGGGCACAGGCAGTGTGTACTGTCCTTCAGCATCGGTGATCGTACCTGTGGTCGTACCCTGAATTACAATGTTTGCACCGGGTAATGTCTCCCCTGTTTCCATATCGGAGACCACCCCTGTAACAGTTCCTTGTTGTGCGATCGCTGAAGCGGCTGTTATCAGCAACATCAGCAAAGGCAGCATCTGTCTGAATAGTTTTGTCATATTTCACATGTATTAAAATTTAGACTTGTTATAATTATGTGTTAAGGCAAAGTTAATAAAAAATGGGAACTTTTGTGTGTTTTTAACGCTGAGTATCAGTTTTTTCCGGACAGATGATCGCAAACGTTTGCGGAAAGGTTTGCATCGCTTTTTTTTCAAAAAATCAGGCTTAATTCATTTTATTTACCGTCATTTAATAAGGTAAAACAACTTATATGCTAAATGGTTTAATCAAAATAAGGGCTTTCTTAAAAAAGATGCGGGTATTTTGACTACTTTTATTTTTGAATTGGTCGCGATGGTTTCAGGTATTGCTGAGAACGAGCGTCATCATTTATTGTTTTAACTATATTGTCCATGAAATCCGGACCGGTTTCCATATCAGATATTGCCAAAGCGTTGGATGTTGCGGTTTCTACGGTTTCACGTGCCCTGAAAAATCACCCCGATATCAGCCTGGCCACACGACAACGTGTGCAGGAGTATGCTGAAAAGGTGCATTATCGCCCCAACGTCCTGGCATTGGGGTTGAAGAAGCAGCAATCCAATACGCTGGGTATCATTATTCCGGAGATCGTTCATCATTTTTTCTCATCCATCATCAGTGGGGTTGAGGATATTGCTTATGGCAATGGTTACCGGGTAATGATTTGTCAATCAAATGAAGATTATCTGCGAGAGGTAATCAACCTGCAAGCCCTGATGGATCATCGTGTGGATGGGTTGCTGGTGTCAATCAGTAAGAGCACCCTGGATGCCAATCATTTTCAGCGGGTTTCGGATAGCGGGGTTCCAATTGTATTTTTAGACAGGGTGTGTTCGGAAATCCCTACCGACAGGGTGGTTACCGATGATTATGAAGGAGCACGCATGCTGGTGTCGCACCTGTTGAGTCGCGGGCGCCGGCGGATAATCCATCTGTCCGCTTCTCAGCATCTTACTGTAGGAAGGGAAAGATATGCCGGTTATTGCCGGGCACTTCAAAACGCAGGTATTCCGGTGGATGAGAAGCTGGTCATTCATTGTGATACCCCAGAGAAAGTCATTGCGCGCAAAAAGGAGATTCTTCATGCTGCAAAGTCTTCGGACGGCCTGTTTGCTGTTAACGACTTCACAGCAGTGGCCGCCATGCAGGTGTTACGCGAAAACGGTTTGGAGGTGCCGGATGATATTGCCGTGGGCGGATTCGGGGATGACCCGATCGCCACAATGGTTTCTCCGTCTCTGACCACCGTCGAACAAAAGGGGTATGAAATGGGATATGAAGCGGCACGCCTGCTGATCGAGCGTTTGCGATCAGCAGACAGCGGGGGCTTCAAAACAAAAACATTTTCAGCAGCTTTAAAAATCAGGGATTCAGGGTAACTGCAAGTCTTTCCTAAGGTTATTTAACCAGAATTCTTCTTATTTAACCAGAATTCTTCCTTCCATCTCCTCCGGGATATCCAGTCCCATAATGTGCAGGATGGTGGGGGCCAGGTCGGCCAGCCGTCCTGCCTGTATTTCTTTAAAATCATTGTCAATCAGCCAGCACGGTACCGGGTTGGTGGTGTGTGCAGTGTTTGGTGACCCGTCTTGGTTGGCGACATAATCTGCATTGCCATGGTCGGCCGTAATGAGCATGCTGTAATTATTTGTCAGCCCGGCTTCTACCACTTCCTGCAAACAACTGTCGACCGTTTCAAGTGCTTTATATATGGCGTCAACAACTCCGGTATGCCCGACCATGTCCGGATTGGCAAAGTTCAGGCAGATAAAGTCGTGTTTCCCGCTCTCAATTTCTTTGACCACGGCATCCTTTACTTCCGGAGCACTCATGGCCGGTTGCAGGTCATAGGTTGCGACTTTGGGGGAGGGGATCATAACTCTTTCTTCCCCCTCGAAGGCATCTTCCCTTCCTCCGCTGAAGAAAAAGGTAACATGGGGGTACTTCTCCGTTTCGGCAATACGCAATTGCGTTTTGCCAGCCCGGGCAAGGATTTCTCCAAGGGTGTTTTGCAGATCCTCTTTTTCAAAAGCGACCTTTACCTTCTTGAATGACTTGTCATACTCTGTCATTGTCACATATTGCAGGGGCAGTGTTTTCATGTCATGATCCGGCATGTCTTTCTGGGTGAGCACGGTGGTGATTTCGCGCAGGCGGTCGGTTCTGAAATTGAAACAGATCACCACATCATTTTCCTCTACCCTGGCAAGCGGGTTGCCTTCCTTATCTGTGATTACTTTGGGTTTGATGAATTCATCGGTAACTTTTTCATCATAGGATGACTGGATGGCTTCCTCTGCAGTTGAAAACTTTTCACCCTGTCCTTCAAGCAGCATGTCATAAGCTATTTTGATGCGCTCCCATCTTTTGTCACGGTCCATGGCGTAGTACCGGCCGCAAACAGTGGCAATCTTCCCTTCCGATTGCTGCATTTTGGCTTCCAGCTCTTTAATGTATCCTTTCCCGCTGTAGGGGTCTGTATCTCTGCCGTCAGTGAAGGCATGGACAAAAAGCTGATCAAAGTCCATTGCTTTTGCCATATCGCATAGCCCGAACAGGTGATCCATGGCAGAATGGACCCCTCCGTCGGAGACCAGGCCGAAAAGGTGAACTTTCTTCCCTTCTTTTTTTGCATAATCAAATGCTTCCCTTAGTACTTTATTCTCCTTGAATGAGCCGTCCTTTACAGCCTGGCTGATCTTTACCAGGTCCTGGTATACAATCCTTCCGGCACCCATATTGAGGTGGCCGACTTCAGAGTTTCCCATCTGCCCTTCCGGCAGCCCCACATCTTCTCCTGAGGTTTTTATTAAAGTGTGCGGCACCGACTTATATAGCGATTGTGTGAAAGGTACATTGGCGTGGTGGATGAGATCTGCCTTGTCTCCAGTTCCTTTTCCCCATCCATCAAGGATTACGAGTAGTGTTTTTTTGTGATTCATTTTCTGTTAGTGTTTTTCCCTTTCAGGGTTGGTTTGTTAATAAGGTGATTATCCGGTGCTGCGTATTGCTTCAACGGGATCCAGCCTGGCGGCTCCCCAGGCAGGTACAAACCCGGACACCAATCCTATAATAGCAGAAACATTCAAACCCAGCAAAATGTTGGAAACGCTGAGCAGAAAATCAAATTCAAAGATATAGGCAATGATGGCGGTTCCGGAAAAAACAAGGGCAATTCCCACGGCGCCCCCGATCAGGCTCAGTAAAACAGCTTCAAATAAAAACTGCCAGAGGATAAAATAGTTTTTTGCCCCCAGGGCTTTCTGGATACCAATTATACTGGTTCTTTCACGAACAGATACAAACATGATATTGGCAATGCCAAATCCCCCCACTAAAATAGAGAATCCGCCGATGATCCATCCCGCCATTTTAATGATGGCAAACAGGTCGTCAAATCCCTCTGAAAGTAAACTCGTTTCATTCAGGGAGAAATTACTGGATGCACCTGGTGGCAGTCTTCTTATGGAACGCATAACCGCTGTCAGGTCATCGATCAGTTCGGCGTTGGTAATTCCCGGGTGTGCTTTTGCCATGATAAAAGGACCGAACCGTTCCTGGTTGATGTTGATGAACTGGGCCAGGTATTGGGCCGGGATGACCAGGGCATCGTCGTGGCTGTCGCCGAATCCTCCCAGTCCTTCCTTTTCAAAAACACCGATAACCACGGTGTTGTGTCCGAATACCTTGATGGTACGTCCGACGGGGTCTGTGGCAGAGAAAAGATTCTCGGCGAGATCGCTGCCGATCACTGCTACATTTCTTCCCCCCATTCCCTCGGCAGGGGTGAAAAACCGCCCTTCCTGAAGTTCAAAGTTGCGTACCTGGTCATAATCGGGTGTTACCCCGATTACGCTTACATTATTTACTGAAATATTAAGATATTCTACCCTTCTGCTTGTGGAAGCCAGAAATGCTGCAGCTTCGACCGTGGTCGCACGGCGCTGGATCTCTTCCAGTTCGTTGACTTCCGGTACAGGCCGTCCCGCATAATCCCACCATTGGAAATTGGGGTCGAAGTTCCAGGGCCATTTCTGAATATACACTACGTTGTCGCCCAGGGCAGCAATGCTGGAACGTATTTGCCTTTCCAGTGAGTCAACCACGGAAAAAACAGAGATGATGGCAAAAATCCCGATGGTGATTCCCAATAGCGTGAGCACTGTGCGCAGCTTGTTGGACACAATAGACCCAAGTGCGAACAATGCACTTTCTTTTATGAGTTTAACGAATAATATCATTTTGCATATTCTCCATTATTGCCTGAGGCTCTTCATCAGTTCAGTGGCATATACGAAACTGTTGAGTTCCGGATTGTCGGTGTGTAGAATCTCACGGTTACTTCCTGTCCACCAAAGGTTACCCTGGTGTATAAAAGCCACATTGTCACCAATCTCCATCACACTGTTCAGGTCATGTGTGTTCACCACAGTGGTGATATCCAGTTCTTTGGTAATCTCACTGATCAGTTTGTCGATCAGTATGGCCGTTGGCGGATCAAGTCCTGAGTTTGGCTCATCACAAAACAGGTATTTCGGCCCGATTGCGATGGCGCGGGCAATGGCCACTCTCTTTTTCATCCCTCCGCTTAACTCTGACGGGTATAAATGCCCGACATTATGCAAATTTACACGATCTAAACAAAAATCGGCCCGTTTGACTTTTTCTCCCCTGCTTTTATCGGTGAACATATCGAGGGGAAAGATTACATTGTCGGTTACGGTCATTGAATCAAAGAGTGCACTGCCCTGAAATAACATCCCCATTTCTTTCCGCAGAGCCTTTCTGGCCCGGGTATTCATCGTGCGAAAATCACGCGAGTCGTAAAAAATGCTTCCGCTGTCTGCTTCCAGTAATCCTACCAGGCACTTCATCAATACGGTTTTTCCTGAACCGCTTTTCCCGATGATCAGGTTGGTTTTTCCCTGTTCGAAACTCAGGGAAATATCCTTCAGCACCTGAGTCTCCCCGAACTGTTTATTAATATGTGCTATTCTGATCATACCAGCAGGATTTGGGTCAGGATGAGATTAAACAAGATAATATTGATGCTGCTGAATACGACGGCTTTTGTACTGGAATGCCCGACTTCCAGTGCTCCACCCCGGGTGTAAAAACCATAATATCCCGATACCGAAGCAATAATGAATGCAAACACCAGGGTTTTAATCAATGCGTAAAAGACATCAAACCCCGAAAATTCAAAAATAATCCCATAAACAAAGTTGCTTAGCGGTACAACATCGGTAACGGCTGCGGCCATCCATCCTCCGTATATACCCAAAAACATGCTGATAATTACCAACATGGGGTTAATGACCAGAGAGGCAATGATTTTCGGAAGGATCAGGTAACTGGCCGCATTCACTCCCATGATCTCCAGTGCATCAATTTGTTCGGTGACCCGCATTGTGCCAATTTCGGAAGCAATGCGGGAGCCGACCTTTCCGGCCAGTATCAGGCTGATGACGGTGGGTGAAAACTCAAGAATGATTGCCTGCCGTGTAGCGAAACCAATTGCATATGCCGGCAACAAGGGGTGATCGGTATTAAAGGCAGTTTGTATGGTAACTACCGCCCCCATAAAAACCGACACGATGGCTACAATCCCCAGGCTGTTCAGCCCGAGATGATCCATCTCCACCAAAACCTGCCGCCGATAAATCGATAGTTTCTCCGGCCGCTGCAGTACAGCGGCTGTCAGCATAAAATATCTCCCGACGTGGTAGAAGAGCTGCATGGTTTTCAGTTGGACGGACTAAATTACGGATAATTTGCCTTCCGGTTCGGATAAAAAGTGTACCGGAAACCTCCCCGCCCTTTTTATTTTACTATTTTTGATGTTCAAAATTAATGCAAATCATCACACATCTGAACAATAATCCGTTTTGTGACCAAGAGCTCCTGCCCATGAGGAAAACGGTGACTGAGACCCTGGCGGAATTTTTTCCGATGGAAGCTGTTGATTACATAGCTTCTTTGTTGGAAAAATACAGTGTGCAAATAAAGGCAAGCAGGGAGCGTGTGAGTAAGCTTGGCGATTTTCGGCCGCGCAGAGGTTCCGGGATGCATCGTATATCGGTGAATGCCAACCTGAATAAGTATGAGTTTCTCCTGGTTTTTCTGCATGAATTGTCACATCTTATGGTCTATCAATCTAATGGCCGTTCGGTGTCGCCACACGGAAAAGAATGGAAAGCAACATATGGAGGTCTGATCAGGGAGTGCACAGAAGCGCAGATGTTTCACCCTGTATTGCATGATCAGCTTGTAAGTTATTCGTATAAGGTGAAAGCGGCGGGCGTTGCTGATATGTCTCTTGCTATGGTGCTGCGTATGTTTGACAAGACAGACAATGGACAGGAATGGCATTATCTTGAAGAGATCCCGGAAAGAAGCCTGTTTCGGGTTCGCAGCGGCAGGGTATTTCGCAAAGGCGAAAAGATCAGGAAACGATTTCGTTGTTTTTGCCTGGAAAACAACCTCCCGTACCTGATCCATCCCATGGCGCGTGTGAATCATAGCGGTGAAAATGATTTTTAGTAATAAGTAATATAAAAAAGGGTTGAATATGTCTCAAAATAATTATGTAGTGATAATGGCAGGTGGGATTGGTGAGCGGTTCTGGCCAATGAGCCGGGAATCCCGGCCAAAACAGTTTATCGATATTCTCGGAACCGGTAAAACCTTATTGCAACAGACTTATGACCGATTTATTGATGTTTGTCGTCCGGAAAATATTTTTGTGGTAACGAATAAAAAATACCGGCAGCTTGTGCAGGAGCAAATCCCCCAGCTCGGGGCTGACAGACTGATTTGTGAACCCACCCGCAAAAACACGGCTCCCTGTATTGCTTATGCAGCATATAAAATATACGAAATGGACCCGAAGGCCACGATGGTGGTGGCACCCTCTGACCATATTATCCTGAAAGAAGATTTATTCGCTGACATTATTCGTTCTGCGCTCGGAGCAGCTGCAAAGGAAAACCGGTTGTTTACCCTTGGTATTACTCCCAGCCGGCCTGATACGGGTTATGGGTATATTCAGTTTGATGATGACTCCGCCTACCCGGAAGACCAAAGGCTTAAAAAAGTCAAAACTTTTACGGAAAAACCCGACAAAAAAATGGCGGAGTCATTTTTGGAGAGCGGGGATTTTCTTTGGAACAGCGGAATATTTATCTGGTCGTGCGAAGCCATCATAAATGCCTTCGAACAATACCAACCAGAGATCAGCTATATCTTCCGCGAAGCCAGGGGTAAATACAATACGTCTGAGGAACAGTCATATATGGATATTGCCTATGCGGCCTGCAAAAGTATTTCCATAGACTATGCCATTATGGAGAAAGCAGACAATGTACATGTATTCGTATCTGACTTTGGCTGGTCTGATCTGGGGACCTGGGGGTCATTGTTTGATGCCCGCCCGAAAGACGACCACAACAATGCTGTTGTGGGAAAAAATGTCATGCTGTATGACTGCGAGGATTGCATTATCAATATACCTGATGAAAAACTGGTGGTTATACAGGGATTGGAAGATTACATTATTTCAGAGGCTGACGGCACCCTTTTGATCTGCAGAAAGTCACAGGAACAGCAGATCCGGAAATTTGTCAATGATATCAAGCTGAAAAAAGGCGATACTTATGTTTAATAATAGGACATTTGCAGTTTAAATTAATTTAAACAAATAAAAAATGAAAAAGATTATATGTTTATCATTGCTGGTTTTAGCATTTTTCCGTTTGCCGGTAAAGGCCGACGAAGGGATGTGGCTCCCCTTTCTGATAGATGATGCCCTCTATGAAGAGATGAGCCGGATGGGGCTGAACCTCGAGCCGGAGGAGATTTTTAGTTTCACCGAGTCAAGTATCAAGGATGCCATTGTTAGTTTTGGTGGGTTTTGTACCGGTGAAATGATTTCCGATCAGGGATTGGTGCTGACCAATCATCATTGCGGGCGGGGAAGGATTCAGTCTCATAGTTCTGTAGACGATGATTTGCTTACGGATGGCTTTTGGGCGATGTCAGGGGATGAAGAGTTGCCCAACGAGGGGTTATTTGTTCGTTTCCTGGTCAACGTGGTGGATGTCACAGAAGAAATAATGGCGGAAATTCGGCCCGGAATGACGGAAATGGAACGTAACCAGGCCATAAGGGCCAAAAGCAGTGAACTGACCGGTGTTGCCACAGAAGGAACCCATTATACGGCCAATGTCAGTTCGATGTTTGCCGGAAATTATTTCTATTTGTTTACCTATGAAACATTTAATGATGTACGTCTGGTAGGTGCACCACCTGAATCTATCGGAGCTTTCGGGGGTGATACCGATAACTGGGAGTGGCCAAGGCATACCGGTGATTTTGCCTTATTCCGTGTTTATACTGCCCCGGACGGCAGCCCGGCTGAGTATTCGGAAGATAATATCCCCCTGCGGCCCCGCCATCATTTGCCCATCTCCATCCGGGGTGTGCAGGATAATGATTTTGCGATGGTGCTCGGATACTCCGGAAGTACGGAAAGATACCTTACCTCTTATGGCATTGATTACCGGCTGGAAAATATGTATCCCGTGCGCATTGACATTCGTCGCCGTAAACTGGATATCCTTGAGGAAGCCATGGCTTCCAGTGACGAGATCAGGATACAATATGCATCCAAACACTCCGGTATCTCCAATTACTGGAAAAACTTCATCGGGATGAGTGAATCTCTGCAGCGCCTCAATGTGGCTGATTCAAAGCGTGAGCTGGAGGAGGAATTTGCTGCCTGGGTATCGGCTGATCCTGACCGGCAGGAAGAATACGGACATGTGATTGATGATTTCAGGAAAGTGTATGAAGGCCTGAAAGGGTTTAACTCCCATAATTATGTCTTTGCAGAAGCCATGCCCACCGGCCCGGATGTAGTGCGAATCGCAAATATGTTTAACCGGCTGAACGCCATGTATACGGCGGAAGAGGTTAATCCTGCAACGATCGCAGACGAAGTTGAGCGTCTTCGCGAAAGGAGTGACAATCTCTACAGGAACTATAATAAAGATGTAGACAGGCAATTGTGGGCAGCCATGTTTGAAGTTTATACTGAATATGTCCCGGCAGCAGATCTGCCTGATATTTTTTCCCACATTGAAACCGTGCACGATGGGGATTTCGAAGCCTATGCGCAAACTGTGTATGACAGCAGCATATTTGCGGATAAAGAGAACCTGGAGGCTTTTTTGGAGAACCCTGAACCTGAACAGCTGGCAAATGATCCTGCTTTCAGGGCAGTTAGATCCGTGTATGATAAATACAGTGAGGCAAATGAGGGAAGGGGAGCGTACAATACCATGCTTCGTCGCGCCGAACGTTATTTTCTCCGCGGTTTGATGGAAATGAAACCGGAAGATTATTTTTACCCGGATGCCAACAGCACGATGCGGTTCACCTATGGAACCGTGAATGGTTATGAGCCGCGCGATGCGGTTTATTATGATTATTTTACCACTATGGAAGGGGTGATGCAGAAGAAAGATCCCGGCCACCATGAATTCGTTGTACCGGAAAAACTGGTTGAGTTGTATAAAAATGAAGATTATGGCCCTTACGCCCATGAAGCCATGGTGGTAAATTTTATCACCAATAATGATATTACCGGAGGCAACTCCGGCAGTCCGGTGCTCAATGCAGACGGTCACCTGATCGGGGTTGCCTTTGACGCGAACTGGGAAGGCATGAGCGGGGATATCTTGTTTGAGCATGATCTGCAAAAATGTATCAATGTAGACGCCCGTTACATATTATTTGTAATTGACAAATTTGCAGGTGCCAGTCACCTGATTGAAGAAATGACAATTGTTGAATAACTTATGAGTGAAAAAATTAAAGCACTGAAAATTATCAGGAAACCTCTTCCTTTGGGTGAAGGGACCGGTCAGGCCCCTTCAGGCCCGGAGGAGGTATTGGTTTCAGAAACTGAATATCACCCTGAATGGGGAAAGGTTACCCGTGAAAGACAATATGCTTCTGACGGTAAGCTGGAACAGGAAACAGAATACGAGTATGACCAGCGAGGATTTTTGATCCGGGAGACGCTGAAAGAGGGAGATGGAATGGTGATGGAGGAGAAGTCTTTTGAACCTGATGAAAAGCAGCGGATTGCGAGAGAATTTTTGCATTATGCTGATGGATCCAAGGATACAATCACCTATCGGTATGATGATCAGGGGCACTTGGTGGAGAAAAAATCAGAAGATGAAGACGGCGACGTGGAACAGATGGAAGTTTTTGAATATCATAACGGGTTACCGGCAAGGAAGGCTCTGTATGATGAAGAGTTGACTCCTGATGGGAGACCGGAAGAACCTGCCGAAGAAGTTCTTTATACTTATGATGATGATAACAGAATACTGGAGGAGGAAACCCGCAATGATGCTGATGGCTTTTACCGCCATAAAGTTCATGTGTATAATGATAACGGGCATCGCATCGCAGTAAAAGTGTATGATGAAGAGGAGAACCTGATTGAACGGGTACTGATGGATCCGGATGACGAAGGACGGCCCGTAAGGATGGTGGAAGAAAACCGCAAAAAGAAAAATACACTGAATCTGCGCTACAACAATAAGGGAAATATTGTGTTCCAGGAAGAATACGACCTGAAAGGGAATTTATTGAACACGGTTTCCAGGGTGTATGATGAAAAAGGCCGCTTGTTGTCAAGTGAAGTAGATATCCGTATGCCGCTTCAGGGAGCTGCCAGGCGATATATAGTGGAACACAAATATAGTTTTTACTGATTTTTTCGCGGGCGTAATAACTTGTCCCTTCAGGACAAAAAAAAAGCCACCGGGAACCCGGCGGCTTTTTTTGTTTATTTAAGGCTGGTTACATACCTGCAACGTCTCCACGTAAAGTGGAGTAATTTACCCTGAGGGCGTTGACCAGTCTTAGCTCCTGTTTTACGTCTGTTATAATACCCATTTTCGTCGTATGGTCTACCTTGAGCGAAGTGGTCATCAGCGGCCTTTCGGCTTCAGACGTTGCCTGACGTTCTGCCTCTATGAAAGAGGGAATGTCATCTGCCGTGGCGAAATCATCGTTGAGCTGGATCCTGGGCTCCGTCCCGAAAACCTGTTGCTGAATGGGAGGGCCGATATAGACAAAGCTAACCAGCGACCTGCGCTCCAGGTTTTGCACTTCTGTAGCAGACGGCAGGGATGTCCTGACGAAGAGTGTGGTCTCCCGCATCACGGTGGTTACCATGAAGAAGAAGAGCAGCATGAAGATAATATCGGGCAATGAAGCCGTATTAATCTTGGGTGTACCTTTGGTACCTTCTTTTCTGAATCTGGCCATATTATCCTCCTACGTCTTTTGGTTCTGCTTCAGAAATTGCCATGGGTACTGCTTCCCTGACGGCATTTACGAGCGCTTCGTCAGTCAGGTCGTGAAAATCGCGTCCGAAGTATTCTCTGGATACTTGGTCCCTGATCTCACGAATGGCTGCTGCCAGCTCGTTCTGCACGGCTATGTACATTTCGTAGGAAGTGCCCCGGTCGTTCTGAAGCGATATGATGCCCCTTGAAACCATAAAAGTTCCGATGTGCTCAATTTCTATTTCCTCTTTTACTGGCATCGTGGGGTCATCGTCCGGATTTAACAAAAACTGCTTTGCTTCTGATCTTAACTGAGAAATATGCATCTGGTCACCTTCCACCATAAGCCTGTCCTGGGCGTCAACGAGAACAACGAAGACGTTACGTTCCCTGACAGGAGGGGGTTCGGGAGCATTTGGATCAATGGGGGGCGGCAACATCCTGTTGATCCCTGTATCGACATCCATCGTGGTTGTCACCAGGAAAAAGATCAGCAGGAGGAATGCAATGTCCGCCATGGATCCTGCATTTATTTCAGGGGTCATTCTAGCCATAGAAAGATCTCCTATTTAAATGTTGTTAATTATCTGAAATACTTGTATACCTCTGTGAAAACAGCGGATACCAGCGCAAGTCCGATCAGTGCGATGGTGGCTTTAATACCTCCACCTACCCATTGAGAAACTGCCGGGCTTGCGTTTTCATAAGCTTCGCTTGTGCTTGTTGAGTAGGAAATCAGTACAATGATTACCAGTACAGCGATCCCGATCAGTGCAGGGATTGCTTTGCGAAAGTTTCCCACCATTTGGAATATCGAGGCGAGAATGGCTGCAAGTGCTGCTACGGCTAAAAGGCCGTAGGTAATGTACATTCCTATATCAATTACCGATTCGTTCATAGGTGAATGGTTTTTTTATTTTTTGTCCTTGATTAAGATGTCCATGAAGGAGATGGTTGCATCTTCCATGGCGTTGACCATTGTGTCGATCTTGGCAACGATGTAGTTGTAGAAAATCTGAAGAATTACCGCAGTGATCAGACCAAATACGGTTGTCAACAGGGCCACTTTAATACCATCCGCAACAATCGTGGGAGATATATCACCGGCAGCAGCAATTGCATCAAATGCACCGATCATACCGATTACCGTACCCATAAACCCAAGCATGGGCGCAATGGCGATAAACAGGGAAATCCATGTGAGGTTCATTTCCAGGCGACCCATCATTACACTGCCGTAGGAAACGATTGACTTTTCGACAACCTCCATGCCTTCGTCATACCGGTCAAGACCCTGGAAGAAAATACTGGCAACAGGGCCGCGGGTATTCCTGCAAACATCTTTTGCAGCGTCAACGCCACCGGTTTTCAGGGCATCTTCCACTTTGTTCAGTAGCTTGTTTGTATTGGTCGAAGCAAGGTTCAGGTAAATGATTCTTTCGATGCAGAGCCCGAGACCGATAATCAAACACAACAATACAATACTCATAAAGGCAGGGCCACCTTCTATGAATTGCTCTTTCAGGATATAGTGAAAGCTTTGATCTTCATAGTCGGGTGTCAGATCCTGCTCCGCTGTAGCACCTGGTTGCGGCTCAGTCTCCTGAACGACTTCTTCGGTTTCCGTTTCAGCATCTTGTGCCGCAATGTCTGCTATTACTGTGGTATTTAAACCAAAAGTAAGCATCCCTGCTACTGTCAAAAAGACGAATAATTTTTTCATAACTGATTCTGTTGGTTTTTGT
>PWHO01000263.1 GCA_003555385.1 Bacteroidales bacterium | reverse complement strand
TAAATGGTCCGGTTGCGCTTCACCTCCGTGCCCGGAGCCGGGTTTTGCCTGGCCACACTCCCTTTATCCAGCTCATCATCAAAAATGGAGTCATTGATGACATAGCGCAGATTATGTTCTTCCAGGATATCTGTCGCTTCGTCCTTCTGGTATCCCTGCAGTTCAGGCACCTCAATGGTGCGTCCGTGCAGGGTATACAGATCAAGCATCTTCAGTACGCTCCAGATGATAGCCACGGATAAGGCTGCCGCCAATGCCAGCTGGCGTAAGAACACTTTAGTGAAGATGAAATCCCATGCACTCATTTATCTGATACTTGGTTATTATCGTAAAAGGCAAAATTAATATAAATTGACAATCCCCCGGCTGCGATGAGGTAAAATACAGCAGAAGCAACGGCCCACTAAGACCTAACGTCTGTTTTTATCTTTTATGTTTCATCCGGGATAAATTCTTTGCTGTTTTTCGTAAGTTTGTTATCCTGATTGAAACCTTTCGGCAATGTAATCATCTATGGCAAAGAAAAAGATCGCCCTGGTGGCAGGGGGCAACTCGGGTGAATATATAATCTCCGTTCAGAGTGCGCGGATGATCCTGAAAAACCTTGATAAAAGATTATTCTCTGTTTTCCCCATCCTTATCAAAAGGAAAAAATGGGTCTATATTGGTGAGGATGAGCAGGAATACCCGGTTGACAAGAATGATTTTTCCATTTCCCCGGAAGGGAAAAAAATCGTGTTCGACTGTGCCCTGATCACCATTCACGGTACCCCCGGCGAAGACGGCAAACTTCAGGGGTATTTTGATCTGCTGGAAATCCCATATACAACGGCTGGTCTTTTAGCGTCTGCCCTGACGTTCAACAAGTATTACTGTAACCTGGTTGTTTCCTGCCTGGGCTTCCCGGTTGCCCGGTCTGTGTTGCTCACCAAAAGAAATCAGCCGGATGCCGGGGGCATTTTACAGGGCGTGAATCTTCCGGTTTTTGTCAAGCCCAATAAAGGGGGCTCCAGCCTGGGAACCACCTTCGTCAGGGATGCGGATGCCCTTCTCCCCGCGGTTGAATCTGCTTTTTCTCATGATGATGAAGTGTTGGTGGAGGAGTACCTGGATGGAGTGGAACTTACCTGCGGGGTCTTTCGTTCCGAAGGCCGGGTGAGGGTGCTTCCCGTGACGGAGATCATCAGCAAGACGGAAGCCCGCTTTTTTGACTACAAAGCCAAATACACCCCGGGTGCGGCGGATGAAATCACACCTGCCCGCATTCCTGCTTCTCTTACAAGCCAGGTGCAAAGGGAGGCAGGTCAAATATATGAAGCGTTGAATATGGCAGGGCTTACCCGGGTTGATTTTATTTACAGTGCCGGGAAGTTGTTTTTTTTGGAGGTCAATGTAACCCCGGGGATGTCTGCTACGAGCATTGTGCCCCAGCAAGCTGAAGTTGAGGGGATATCCAATACGGAGCTCTTTACCATGCTGATCCTTGAGGCATTATCCGGACGTTGAAATATCCTGCAAAAAGTTTACCAGTTTTCTGATGGCGGCCTGCCGGTGGCTGATGCGATTTTTTTCTGTGGCCTCCATCTCTGCGAAAGTAGATGTATATCCTTCCGGGATGAAAACGGGGTCGTATCCGAATCCTTTTTGCCCTCCGGGAAGTGTTGTTATGTGCCCTTTGACGATTCCTTCAAAAAGGTATTCTTTTTTTTCGAGAATCAACGCAATCACCGTGCGGAACTGTGCCCTCCGATCATTGATGCCTGATAGTTCAGCCAATAACTTTTTAATGTTGGCGTGATCGTTTTTGCCGGGTCCGGCATAGCGGGCTGACTGAACACCCGGTTCTCCACCGAGTACCGGTACTTCCAGCCCGGTATCGTCGGCAAAGCAGTTTACCCCGAATCTGTCATGTACAAAGCGGGCTTTGGCCCGGGCATTTTCTTCCAGGCTGTGAAAGGGTTCCGGGATATCCTCAAGAAGGCCCAGCTCTTCCAGTCCGCTGATCCTGAAACCCGGCCCCAGGATGGCTTTGATCTCCGCAACCTTGTTGGGATTATGGCTGGCAAAAATGAGCCTGATCATGGGCTATTTCAACTCTACCAGGGGATGGTTCTTAGGGACCACATCCCCCTCCTTCACATTAATTCTTTTGATTTTGCCGTCGGCCGGAGCCAGGATGATGTTTTTCATCTTCATGGCCTCCAGAATGCACAGCTCGTCGCCCTCTTTGACATCCTGTCCCTGCTTCACCATCACCTTGGGAATATTCCCGGGCATGAAAGAGGTGATTATTTTCGGGTTGGCAGGTTTATAGGGTTTGCGCTGATTGTATGTTCTGTTGGGACGGGTGATGTAGATGACGTCATCCACCATCAAAGCTATTTGCTCCTTGTCACCTTTGCGTTTCTTCATGACAGATAGGTTGTTAACGATTGCTGAATCATTTTTTCCCGTTGATGGTTCCTGTCATCAGAACGGTGGTATTCCGTGTTTTTTGTAAGGAGGCTCATCCGATTTCTCTGCAGAGATCTCCAGGGCATGCAGCACAAAACGCCTGGTTTCATCCGGTTCGATCACGGCATCAATATATCCATGTGCAGCGGCCACATAGGGGTTGGCGAATTTCTTCTTGTATTCCTCGACCTTTTTCTGCCGCGTTTCTTCCGGGTTGGGAGAATTCATGATCTCATGGCGGAAAATGATGTTTGCAGCCCCTTCCGGGCCCATTACGGCAATCTCAGCCGTCGGCCAGGCAAACACAAAGTCTGCCTTCAGGTGGCGGGAGCACATGGCAATGTATCCCCCTCCGTATGCTTTCCGAAGGATCACCGTTACCTTGGGAACTGTGGCCTCACTGTAAGAATAAAGGATTTTTGCCCCGTGGCGGATCACCCCTGCGTGTTCCTGGTCGATTCCGGGCAGGTAGCCGGGCAAATCAACCATTGTAACCAGGGGAATACTGAAGGCGTCGCAATACCTGATGAAGCGCGCTGCCTTGTCCGATGAATCCACATCCAGTACACCAGCCAGCACCAGTGGCTGGTTGGCCACGAAACCGATGGTCTGGCCGTTCATCCGGCCAAAACCGACCACCATGTTGGCGGCAAAGAGTTCCTGAACTTCGAAGAACTCACTGTCGTCGCTGATGGATTTGATG
>PWHO01000179.1 GCA_003555385.1 Bacteroidales bacterium | reverse complement strand
CTACTGCAATGATATCATTGACACTGTCAATCACGCCATGATTTTTATCGAGCAGGGCTTTCAGGATCAGGTCGATCCCGGCTTCGTGATTCTCCACGTCCTGAATCAGCATATAAGGATCCTTGCCCCTGGGCTGATGCTTGAACTCACTGTCTTTAAGGCCCACGCGTTCCAGCAGCCCTTTGGCAAGGAGCTCGGCATTGTTGGCCATGTCAATCAGCTGGTACTTAATGGATGAACTTCCGCAATTGAGAACTAGAATTTTCATTGGTTTACTATCGTTTAATTTAATGGTGTGAAATATAATCGGGTTACATATTTTTACTTGGCTGCTGCCTGGTTGGCAGTGATGGCCACCAGGTTGACGATGTCGTCTACGGAGCATCCCCTGGACAGGTCATTGATAGGGGCTGCCATCCCCTGAAGTACCGGCCCTACGGCTTCTGCTCCGGCCAGCCGCTGAACAAGCTTGTAGGCAATGTTACCCACTTCCAGTGAGGGAAATACCAGTACGTTGGCTTTTCCGGCGATGGGGCTGTCCGGTGCCTTCTTGGCTCCGATGGCTTCAACGATGGCGGCATCTGCCTGCATTTCACCGTCAATCAGCAATTCCGGGTTCATCTCCCGGGCCAGTTTGGTGGCTTCAATTACCTTATCGCACATGGGGTGTTTGGCGCTGCCTTTGGTAGAGAAACTCAGCATGGCCACCCGTGGTTCTACCCCCACGATTGCCCTGGTGGTCTGGGCTGTCATTACGGCAATTTCAGCAAGCTCTTTGGCATCGGGATCCGGGTGCACAGCGCAGTCAGCGAAGACGAGCATTCCGTTTTCTCCCCAATGGGATTCCTTCATGATCATGATGAAGGCTCCTGACACCACACTGATGCCCGGCAGCGTCTTGACCACCTGAAAAGCGGGACGCAATACATTGCCTGTGGCATTCATCGCACCGGCTACTTCACCGTCGGCAACTCCGTCTTTGATCAGCAGGGTGGCAAGATAAAGCGGGTCTTCCACAAGTTTTAAAGCCTCCTCTTTGGTCAGCCCTTTATGTTGCCTGATCTGGTAAAGCATATCGGCATAATATTCCTTCTTCTCAAAGGACTTCGGGTCAATGATGGTGGCTTTTTCCACAGCCTTAAGCTGCTTATTCTCCGCCTCCCTGAGGATTTCTTCACGGTTGCCCAATAAGATGATGCTGGCAATCCCTTCTGACAAAATGGTATTGGCTGCTTCCAGGGTACGTTCTTCCAACCCTTCCGGCAAAACAATGGTTTTATTCTGCGACTTGGCTTTTTGCTTAATGGAATCGAGTAATTGCATAGGATTTTTATGTGTTTTTATGATGGATATGGTTGAAATTCAAAGGCCAACAAAATTAGGATTTATTTGCCCCCCTGCCAAGTGTTTTTGCTAATTTTGCAAAAAAAATATGTATACAGGCCGGGCATTCATGTTGAGTTTTCTGATGGCTTTCTCCATCACGAATGCCTGTTTTGCTGTTTCCGGGACGGCCATTGACTCCATCCCAACGACATTGGCTCCCGACAGCGTATTTTTCCCGCTTCCCGAAGTAAGTCCTCCGGTATCCGGAGACTCATTTTTCGGGACTCCCCACCATCTGCAGGCATCGGAAAGAATGGAAGCATTGGAAAGGGCTGAACCCTTTCCACGTGACTGGATGATTTGGATAATGGCGGCCGGACTCATTGCAGTTGCCATATCCCGGTATTATTTCCCTTCAAGGGTGAAAAACATTTTCCGCTCCGTCCTGGGGCTGCGGTTGTTTTACCTGCTCCACAAGGAGGGGGGCTTTTTCAGGGAAACACCCACTTACCTGCTTTACGTGAACTTTCTGCTGGTCATTTCCCTGCTGATCTTCCAGACCCTCCGGGCCACCCAGGCATCACTGCCGTGGGACGAGATTCATCCCGCCATCCTGTACGGAGGCATCTTGTTGTTTTTCCTGTTATTTTACCTGCTTAAGTTCCTGTTGATGGGGTTTTTAGCCTGGGTGTTCCATACCCGGAAAGCAAGTATGCTTTATTTTACCAACCTTTTTGTGATGAACCAGTTCACGGGCCTGCTGGTTATGCCCCTGATCTTCTATCATGCGGTCATTCCCTCGGTAAACAGTCTGTATGCTGCATGGGTACTGGTCATTCTGCTGAATGTGTATAAGGTGATAAGGGGTGCCCTCCTTGGTCAAACCATCTCTGATTTTTCTGTGTATTACTTATTTTTGTACCTTTGTGGCGTCGAATTGGCCCCTTTGCTCATCATCGGGAAGGCAGCGTCAGTGTATTTGTTTAATTAATCGAATAAAAGGAGATTACCTTTGAAGATTAAACACGTTTTAGTATCACAGCCACCGCCGGAAAGTGATAAGTCCCCCTACACGGACCTTATCGAACAGCATAATCTGAATGTGTGTTTTCGGAAGTTTATCAAGGTTGAAAGTATTGGTGCCAAAGAGTTCAGGCGTCAGCGGATCCAGATTCCTGATCACTCCGCGTTGATCATCACTTCAAAAAATGCCATTGACCAGTTTTTCAGCCTCTGTGAAGAGTTGCGCGTGGAGGTTTCAGACCAGATGAAGTATTTCTGTACTTCAGAGGCCATTGCCCTGTATCTTCAGAAATATGTGCAATTCAGGAAGCGCAAGATCTTTTTTGGCAACGGGCAGTTCAGTGATCTTCTCGGGCTGATCAAAAAACACAAGGATGAAAAATATCTCTTCCTCTGTGCGGAAAACCACAAGAAAGATTATCCACAGCTGCTGAAACAGCATAAGATACAATTCACCATTGCACCGATCTACCGGTCTGTGCCGGAAGACCTCACGGATGTCAATATCGAAAAATATGACATGCTGGTTTTTTTCAGCCCTTTCGGGATCAAGTCACTGTTGGAAAATTTCCCTGACTACAAGCAGAATGATACTGTGATTGCGGCTTTTGGGAAGGCCACCGTGAAAGCGGCGGAGAAAGAAAAATTCAATGTGCAGATCCAGGCGCCAACTGAAACAGCCCCTTCCATGATCATGGCCGTCCAGGAGTACCTGGAGGCAAATAAAAAGTAACAAGCAGGTTCTGGTGACCACCACCTGTTCCCGCAGATGAATGTGCGGCATGTATACCTTTCGGAAGAATGAGCGGCTTAG
>PWHO01000170.1 GCA_003555385.1 Bacteroidales bacterium | reverse complement strand
GAATAGACCAGGGCAAAGGGCTCATAGAAGACCTGTTTGATGGTGCCGGCCTGCTCCGGAGACTTGATGAGCTCCGGGATGGGATCGCCGGGAAGGATTTCGATGGGCTCCAGGTCAAATACCATGCTTGGCCTGTCGCGCAGCACTATTTCTTCGCCGTTCAGCCACAAAGTTGTATTTCCTGTGTCGAAGGGCGCTTCGTCGAGGTGGATTTTAAGGCGTCGCACATTGGAGGTTTCGATGCGGACCGTGTGGCCGGGGCCACGTGTTTCCACATCGGCGCGTATACGGGTGTCATCCACAAAATTGTTCCGCTGCAGCAGAGAGATCCAGTACGCCTGGTGGCTTTCTGCCAGGGCGGCTGTTCTGAACCTGATATGATTTACCGTCGCCGGGTCTTTTTGCTTTCCGCGGAAGAAATCCATCAGGTCTGCATGGTTTACGCAATCTGCGCCATCGGTGTCGTCGAAGCCCCACCAGTGGCCTTTGCCGGGTACTTCGTTGTAGGTCACGTCGTATCCGAGCTGGGAGAGGCGCTGGTAGAACATCCGCGGATGGTCGGGTGGCGCGGTCTGGTCGTCTCCGCCGTGGAGGATATACACCGGGGTGTTGTGCAGGTTTTCGGCCAGGGAGAGGGTGCGGGTGGGCTGCAGCACTGAGTAAAGTAACTGCAGGTTGGCCGGGCTGCCTGCCAGGTGATCCATACGGGATACAAAGGGGGTGTAGATGTCAAAGGAGGTCCAGCTTGCGCTGGGACCCACCGCGGCAAAAAGGTGGGGATGGGAGGTGGAGAGCACCCAGCTTCCGTGCCCGCCCATGGAGTGACCGCTGAGATAAATCCGGGTGGGATCCAGGCTGAAAGTTTTGATGGCATGCGACAGGGAGTTCAGTGCATTGACCTTGCCCTGTTTTTCCCAGTCGAAGCCGAAGCGGCCCCGGTTGGTGGGGGCGATTACCCAGCACCAGTCTTTCTGGGTGTAGCCGTTGGAACCGGTGGCATCGACGCTGGCCCCGTGCAGGGTGAAGATGGCCGGGTAGGACCGGTCCGGATCCATGTTTGCCGGTGGAAATGCGCTGTAAAACTGTACCGAATTGTCCGAATCAAGAAAGGTGACATTGAATGGCTGGTCCTGTTCCTTGATTTCCAGGTGGCTTTGGAATATGTGTTGTGTATCGCCCTCGTGTACATGGATTTCCAGTGGAAGGTTTTCCTCATCGTTTAACCCTCCCCACTGCAGGGTGGTCATGTCCAGGTGATGGGCCGTCTGCTGAAAAGCCATGGGCCCCATGGGAGGGAGCTGTTTTTCTGATATTTGCTGGCTGTTGCCCGCAGGGTCGGTGTAAAATATCTTCACTTCTACCCCTTCTTTCCATTGGGAAGTATGGTTGGCCAGCGGGAGGCCAAGGTGCAGGGTCTCATAGTCGTGGCCGCGCACCAGGTGGGGGGCGGTGATGTTTTCCGTAACTGCCTGAATGTCGTTTTCGACCGGAACCAGGGAAAAAGACGCCCGGGAGTTGGGCCCGCCGCTGATCCTTATGAGCACTTCATTGGTGCCTGCTTCAAGTACCACCGGTATTTTCAGGTGGCCTTCGTTGTAAAAGTCGCCTCCATACTCCTGGTCGTTGATGCGGAATCCGCCAACTCCCCCGGCCAGCACCAGGGCGCCGGAGCGTTCTTCCGCCTCCACGGTGGTCCATGCATAATTGCTGCCCCTGGTGAAGGTGCGGCCCTTGTAGTTTCGCCAGTCTTCCCATGAAGGTTCTGATTCCGGATGCTCAATGCGGATGGATCCGGGCTCTTCCATGGTGGTTTGTGTCCAGCTGACCTTGCCGTGCATCCCCAGGAAGGAGTGATGCTCCATGCCCGCTTCGGGGTTGATGCCGGAGAACCCGCCGTGCTCGTGTAAAGGATCGGTGGATGATTCGCGGGCGCCGGAGGGGAACAGTCCCACCGTGAGCCATGTATCAGGCCGGATGGTGTCTTGTATGGATGGTGGAATGGAGCTTTCCGCCGATCCGACAGATGTCAGCGATACATGATCCGGCCGGATGGTTTCCTGGCCGGATGGTGGGATGGGGGCTTCATCCGGGGCTGGCATGGGTGAATCGTTGGCCGTTGCTGCGGCTGCATCCGACGATGAAAAAAACAGGAAAAGAATGCTGAAAGTCATTGAAATACAGAGGGTAGCAAGATGTGTTTTCAACATGGGGCTGGTGTTTTTTGGAGTGAATGTGGTCTGTAAGTGCCATAATTCATCCCTAAAGGTATGATTTTGTCGGATAAATGCGCTTTTTGTTGGAAAGAGTGCCATAGAGAATAGCTACATTTGTTCCCATCTGATTTTATTAACCGTTTGCGCTTCCGGGTTCGCAGGCGACGCATGCCAGGAGAATATCTTACTGTAATACGAACCAATACAATACACTGATGAAAAAGCACTTTTACTTAATTGTTTTGCCGCTGATGGCTTTCCTGACTTTTTCCTGCGCTTCTGACAGGGGTCAGGATTCCGGAGAGACCACGGGTACCACCATTCAGGGGTCTTTCACTCCGGGAACTCCGGTAACCGATGTGGATGGCAATACCTACCAGACGGTGGTTATCGGCCGGCAGGAATGGATGGCTGAAAACCTCAGAACGACCACTTACCGCAGCGGTGAATCCATCGAATATCCCGGCGACGATATGGCCGCCTGGCGCGAAAATTCCGGGGGTGCCTATGCATGGTATGACAATGATGAATCAAACGGGGAAAGCTACGGAGCCCTGTATAACTGGTATGCGGTAATCAACCCCAACGCTCTTTGCCCGGAAGGCTGGCGCATGCCTGATCATGAAGACTGGCTTTACCTGACCGACTATGTGGGTGAGGAAATGGGCAATAAACTCAAATCGCGGCGGCAGGTTGGTTCTCCGTTCGGCGGGGAATATGATACTACGGAGCATCCTCGCTGGGAAACCTTTTCAGCGAATTATGGCTTGGATGAAGTGGGTTTTGGCGCCCTGCCCGGAGGCAATCGTCATGCCGGCGGCACTTTTGTGACCAGGGGGGCCAACGCCTTGTTTTGGTCTTCGTCCGAGGTTTCAGAGGAAGCCGGTTATGGCTGGTATATTTACCACGGCTATTATGGCGTTGATCGCGGATACGGCGATAAAGGTGCAGGTTTC
>PWHO01000199.1 GCA_003555385.1 Bacteroidales bacterium | reverse complement strand
GCCATTGCGTGGAAGAATGACCCATTTCTGGCCGCTGTCATCAATTACAAGATCTCCTACCAGTGTTTGTGACCCGAAAGTGCCTCCGCTGCTGAATGCCATCCAGTCACCCGAAGGTTTTTTGACCAGTAGCGGAGTGTCTACCTCGGAGTTGGTGACCCATACATTGCCTTGGTTGTCGACGGCAGTGCCTCCCACACGAAGCCTGTCTTCGATGATGGCCCGTTTTTGGAGGGGGCTGTTTGAGTCGTCAAACAATTGCACCACTCCTTCAGGGTTCAGCTCCACCAGCCCTCCGTTCCAGGCTGCCGCGAAGGCGCGGTCCGGGTTGCGCGGATCGGTACTGATCCTGATGATATCTGATACAGGTTCCAGCTCAGGGAACCGGAAACGGTTGAAGCCCCGCCACCTGCCTCTTTCAAACAGGAAAACACCATGCTGGATCCAGTCGTGTTCTCCGCCATAGGTGACTGTGCCCGGGGCAACCCATACCCGTCCGTGACCCGCTGCCAGACCAAATGCGTCTGGTTCAGGTGGTCCCGGAAGTATAATCGTTTCAAAATCATTGGTATTTTTTTCCCTGGCAAGCCCCCTGTGGTGGTCAGCGATCCAGAGTTTCCCGTCTGCAGCCAGTATGGCATCGTTTGCCGTGACTTCACCCGGATGATAGCTTTCCACCCGCCGGATCCTTTCCAGGTTACTGTCGTAAACGTCCAGTTTGCCCGGAGCAGAAACAAGAAGGTGGTCTCCGCTGATGGCCAGGTTGTTGATTTGCTGATAATCATTTTCCGGAGAATTAAACGGAACCCAGCTATCCTGGTCTGACATGTAGATCTGGTCTGCAGTATCCGTTTTACGCAATGCAAATACCCTATTGGTAAAAGCCCCCAGGCGGGTGAATACCTCGTTACTCTGCCCGCTGACTTCTAATCTTTCCCAAAAACGGTAGTCGGCAAGGTTGGAGCCATCAAGGGGTGCCCGGAGGAGCCCCGCATTGGTTGCGGCAAAAATATGTCCGCCGGAAATTGCCAGGTCATTGACATTGACCATGCTGCCAAAAGGGCCGATGAACCAGGTATCCAAAACCAGGTAGTTGTCTGCATCGAATTCAATGATGCCAAAATCGCAGGCCAGCAATATCCGGTCGCCACGGGTCTCCATACTGTTGATCTTCTTGCTTCCCAGTATGGAAGCCTGCATGATATCGGGGATATTGACAAATTCGTTTCCCCTGATCACATCCAGGTTGCCGTTTTCGTATCCTACCAAAAGGGTTTCCTGCCCGGCTGACCAACTTATCGCAGATATACCGAAATCACTCATCCCGTGCACTTTGCTGATCCTTTCGACGCTGTTGTCGTTCTTGTTGAATACCACCAGTCCGTAGGCGGTGGCGCCCACGATGCGGCCGGGGGTTTCTGCGATATGAAAGATTCGGTTATTGGGCAGGTGATGTCGCCAGTGGCCCACGGGAACATCCGCTTTCAGCTCCGGTAGCAATACCATGAGGGCTGTCAGCATCAGAAGTTGTTGCAGGCTGCGCATTGGAGGATGTGTATGTGTTGCGTTGACCCCGTGCCGGAGTTCATCAGAAGATCTCTCTTCTGAAGGCGTCCCTGGGGGTTTCCTGTTGTTCTGTTTTGGAACAGTCGGTCTCTATGTCCGGTGGCTGCAGGGGCATTTCAAAATCATCCATGCTGATGTTCAGGCTGTCATCCTCATATACCCTGGTCATAAACTTGGCCCAGACAGGCAGTGCGGTGTTGGCACCCTGACCCAGCGAAAGATCCCTGAATCTGATGCCCCGGTCTTCACCTCCAACCCAAACACCGGATACCAGGTCGGGGGTGATGCCCACAAACCAGCCGTCTGAGTTACTCTGGGTGGTACCCGTTTTACCGGCAATGGGGTGGTCAAAACCATACCTGAAGTTCAGCCGCCGTCCGGTACCCTCTGATACCACTCCTTTCATGAGCTCCAGCATCAGCCAGGCAGTTTCTTCGTTCATCGCTTCCTGGCGGTCCGGAACAAATGCCTCAATCAGATTGCCGCTCTGGTCTTCGATGTGGGTGACGAAAGTAGGCTCGATATATACACCTTTGTTTGCGTAGGAAGACATGGCTCCCACGATCTCGTAAACCGACAGATCCGGCGTGCCGAGGGAAATAGCGGGAACTGCATCCATCGGGCTTTGCACGCCCATTCGTCTGACCAGTCTGACCAGTGCTTCAGGGCTGTAGCGTCTCATAAGGTAAGCCGATACATAATTTACAGAGTTCGCCAGGGCCCATTGCAGAGCCACCATTTCTCCCTCTCTGTCGTCGCTTGAGTTTTTCGGTGTCCATAAGGTGCCATCCCAAAGCTCGAAGGTTACCGGGGTATTGGGAACTTGCGTGCACGGGCCGAATTCCCCTTCCTGCATGGCCAGGGTATAGAGAAATGGTTTAAAGACCGATCCGACCTGGCGGCGACTGCCGGTGACATGATCAAACTTGAAATGCCGGAAATCATTCCCCCCAACATAGGCTTTTACATTACCGGTATGTGGTTCCACCGACATCATTCCTGCATTAAGAAAATGCTTGTGATGCCAGATCGAGTCCATTGGGGTCATCACGGTATCCACACTTCCTTCCCATGAAAAAACTTGCATGGGTAAGGGTTCCTCAAAGCTGGCCAGAATCTCCTCATCTGAGTAACCCTGGGCGCGCATATTGTGGAAGCGGTCTGACCGCCTGACCGAATTTCTGATATTGGATTCTACCTGTTCATTGGTCAGATCCGTATCATAGGGGGCATTGGTGTAGCCCCGCCAGTGCCTGTAGAATTCAGGCTGAAGATAATTGGCCATGTGCTCCTTCACTGCCTCTTCGGCATATTGTTGCATGCGGGAGTCAATGGTGGTATAGATCCTGAGACCGTCACGGTAAATGTCATAGTGGGAACCGTCGGGTTTCGTTCTTGACCTTCCCCATTCCCGCAGTTCCGTTCTCAGGTACTCCCGCAAATAAGTGGCAATACCGGTGTGGTGGTCCTGCACCTGGAATTGCGACATGTCCAGTGGAATATTGCGCAGTGAATCCAGTTCTTCTCTTGTGATGTATTCATACCTGGCCATCTGGGTCAGAACAACCTGCCTGCGGCTTAACGCCCGTTCGGGATTCCTGACCGGGTGGTACCATGAGGGAGCTTTCAGTTGCCCCACCAGCACGGCCGCCTCCTCCTTTTGCAGTCCATCAGGTTCGGTGTTGAAATAAGTTTTGGCGGCAGATTTGATTCCGAAAGCATGGCTGCCGAAATCAACCGTGTTGAGATACATGGCAATGATCTCATCCTTGGTATAATTTCTTTCCAGTCGTGCGGCGGTTACCCACTCCTTGAATTTGATGATCACGATTTGTGCGGTGGAGAGGTTTTGCTGCCGGGGAAACAGGTTTTTTGCCAGCTGTTGGCTCAGGGTGCTTCCGCCTCCGGCACTGCGTTGCCCGCCGATGATGTTGCGGAACAATACCCGGAATATACTTCTGATGTCAACTCCCGAATGATAACGGAAACGAATATCCTCCGTGGCCAGAAGGGCGTTGACCAGATGCGGGGAAAGGTCTTCATACTGGATGTTGGAACGGTTATGGATATAAAAAGTTCCCAGTAATTCTCCGTCGGCTGAATAAATTTCACTGGCCAGGTTGCTCCTGGGGTTTTCCAGTTCTTCAAACGAGGGCATGAACCCCCACCATCCGATGGAGATGGTAAAAAAAAGCAGGAAAACAAGTACAACGGGTGTGGCGAACAGCGCCCAGAATAAGCGTTTATATTTACGTTTTACGAAAATCTTGCTTGTCATAAATCATGGTTAAAGTTAATAACAAAACGCCGATCCCGTGTCTTTATTATTTTCTCTCAATGCGGATGCCAAGGTCTGAGAGGCCTTCCAGTTTTTCGTCACGCATTCCGTGCTGAATACGAAAAGTATAAGTTCCTTCAACCGGAAACCACACTTCATCGCGGAATAAGAAGCGGTTTGAACGCATCTGCCCGATTCCCTTTCCGGTCCATTCTCCTCTCTGGTCGGCAAGCACGCACTCAATGGTGTCATGCAGTGTCCTGTTGTCAGGAAATTCGATCTCCATGAAAAGGAAAAGGTTGCTGTAGGGGTAGTCAATGGTGTTCCGGACATCAAGGTATAACTCATGCAGGGTCAGTGTATCACTGATTTCGGCCTCAAAAAGAATGCCATCCCGGTAATCCCATCCCTCAGAAGATACGGATCGGGTTTCATGATAGGCCACATTGGGCTGGCATGCTGTCATATACAGCCATAATAAAATAATGAAACCCTGTATCGCTGATCGTTTCATAATGCGGTGGGTGGGCTACTTTTCCGATGGTTTCCGGTTGTTTTTGGGCTTTCTGTTCCTGCGGCGTTTGCTTTTCTTGTTCTTTTTGGGACTGTCAAAGCGTGTAAGGCTGTCTTCCAGTCCGCTATTTCCGGAATCCTGTACGACTTCCTCAGCGACCTGATCCTCTGACGCGAGTTTGTCCTGTAATTCCTCAGGCTGCTGGCCGCTTTCATTTATACGAATGATTTCCCTTACCCTTTCTGCCGAAAGCATAATTACCTGTCCGGGCTTATTGGTATACTGGTAACCGATTTCCTGTTTCATTACATCCATTTTCTGGAATGTTGCGGTGCCCGCTTTGGTTAGCAGTTCTTTATTGGTATCGGGAAAGTCTTTAATGATGTCTTCGTAGCAGGCATTCTCATAGTTGATGCAGCATTTGAGTTTGCTGCACTGCCCGGCGAGCTTTTGCGGATTAAGTGTCAGTTGCTGGGTGCGGGCGCTGTTGGTTGATACTGAGCGGAAACTGGTCAGCCAGGTGGCGCAACACAATTCCCTGCCACATGATCCGATCCCCCCAAGACGACTGGCTTCCTGACGCATCCCGATTTGGCGCATTTCAATGCGTACGCCGAAAGCGTCTGCCAGCACACGGATCAGTTCCCGAAAGTCGACACGGTCGTCGGCCGTGTAGTAAAATACGGCCTTGGTGCGATCGCCCTGGTACTCGACATCGCTGATCTTCATATTCAGTTTCAGTGAAGAGGCGATCTCTCTTGAGCGAAACATGGTTGAATCTTCCTGGCGGACGGCGGTTACCCATTTTTCAATGTCCGATACCTTGGCTTTCCTGTAAACCCGCCGCAACTCCGTTGATTTCGGGTCAACTTTCTTGCTTTTCATCTGGAGCTTCACCACTTCACCTGTCAGCGTGACGATGCCGATGTCATGACCCGGGGATGCCTCCACTGCAACGATATCCCCTGTGTGGAGATCCAGATCTGGCGAGGCCCTGAAAAAGTCCTTCCGGCTGTTTTTAAAGCGCACCTCTACCGAATCGTTTGAGGGAAATACTTCCGGCGGCTTGATTTTCTCAAGCCAGTCACGGGCATCCAGTTTATTGCAGGAGTGTTTGAACACATCCAGCTGCCGCGTGTGTGGTTGCGGGGCACATTTACAACCCCTTGTCAGGAATGCCTCTTCTTTATGATTGTTTTTGTCCAAAGTGCCTCTTTTTTGTTGTTGCAAAGTTAGCAAAATATCTGGTTCTGTTGAGGCTAACTGTGCATCAGTCTGACCAGCTGAAAGGAAAGATCAGTAAACAATATCTTCGGATTGGCGTTCCTTTCCAGGTGGGTAATGGCAGTGTTGAATGCTGCTACAATCTGTATGGCATTGCGGTGGTTGATAAAGGGAGAAAACTTGCTGATAAAGTCTTTTTCTTCGCCTTCCAGGCGGATGAGCGAGGCTGCATCATAATTGTGAAGCAGACACAGGCGAAAGATCTTCAGGCCATATTGAAAAAATGATTTTTGTTTTTCCCTGCCCCCCCGGGAAGTCTCCTCGGCCCATTTAATGATCTTGGAAGTGTCTTTCTTGTAGCAATAGCGCATCCACTCCCTGAAAGAATCAAAGTCAGCCATTACTTCCCCGCTATGTTTGACCAGCCGCAATGCCTCAGATACACTTCCGTCAGACAGGAAAGCAATCTGCTTTGCCCGTGCCGGGTCAGTCCCGGTTTTTTCTGCCAGGGCCTGGCTGATCTCCTCCTCTGATGGGTGGGAAACTTTCAGGATCTGGGTGCGGGAAAGAATGGTGTTCAGAACAAGGTCCTTGTTTTCTGAAACCATCAGAAACAGGGTGTTTTTTGGGGGTTCCTCCAGTACTTTCAACAATTTGGGTGCTGCGGCATAATACAATTTTTCTGTCATGTATACGAAAATAATCTTGTATTTGCCCTCGTATGATTTCAGCCCCAATGCCCTGATGATGTTATTGCAGTCTTCGGTATTGATAATTGCTTGTTTGTTTTCTATTCCCAGATGTTCGAGCCACTGCCGGTAGGTGAAATACGGGGTTCCCTCCAGAATTTCTCTCCAGCGTGGAAGAAACAGTTTGCTGCTGACATCTTTCTTGTGCTCCTGGTTGGGTGCAGAGGGAAAGAAAAAATGCAGGTCTGGATGGGCAAGCTTACTAAACTTGAGGCATGACGGGCATTTGCCGCAGGAATCATCTTCCCCTTTATCATGGCAGAGAATGAAGCGGGCGTATGCCAGTGCAATGGCCAGGGTTCCGCTGTCATCAGGCCCGAGAAACAGCTGGGCATGACTGATGCGTCCGGCCTGAACGTTGGCCATGAGCTGCCCCTTAATGTGGTCATGTCCGATTACATCTCTGAACTGCATATCTGCGTTATTTAAACCTGTCAAACCTACACATTTTTTTTAACCGGGCAAAGCATGTGCTTTTGGCACGAAATTTGATATAGGGGCTGTGCCAGTGTTGGTGGAACAAATGATCTTGTTGATCCAAACTAATATCGAACAAAAAAGATATGTGGGTGTTCTCCCTGATACTGAATGACCAAAACATTTTGCTTGCTGGAGTACAAAATCTGATTATAAACAAAATGTGAAAGCTATGAAGACTTTGCGTTTTGTCTGGTTTAAAAATTTCGCAGGCTTATTTTATGAACGAATTGCACAATTCATGATCAAACAACGAAAAAGAGTCCTTCTCTTCGTTGCCATTTCCCTTCTTATAGTCACAGGAATCATGTCGGTGAACCGTTTTAACACGGACAGTGATTTTGTGATGGAGGAGGAGAAGGATACAGTAGTAGCCGACCTTGCAGAGATTATTGAACGTGGTTACCTCAGAGCGGCCACAGATTATAACTCTACCAACTATTTTGTTTACCGGGGAGAGCCCATGGGCTTTCATCTTGATTTGCTGAAGCATTTTGCCGATCACCTGGGCATTGACCTGGAGGTGTCTGTTTCCAACAACCTGCAGAAGAATATAGATTGCTTACAGGAGGAGGATGGTTGCGACTTGCTCGCACAAAATCTGACAGTGACCAATTCGCGGCGGCAGCTGTTTGAATTCACCGTGCCGCACAGCCGGACCAGGCAGGTTCTTGTGCAGCGGAAGCCTGACAGGTGGTATTCCATGCAATCCTCCGCTGTGGATCGGCATCTGGTCCGGAATCAGCTTGACCTTGGCGGGAAAACCATACACGTTCAGAAAGGGTCGACTTTTGTGACCCGGCTCACCCACCTGATGGAGGAGATCGGTGACACGATCTATATTGTGGAGCGTGAACAGGAGATGGAAGAACTGATCGAAGAGGTGGCAAAGGGAACCATAGATTATACGGTTGGAGATGAAAACTTTGCCCGCCTTCACGAAATGTACTATTCAAACGTAGATGCGCGTACGCCCGTTAGTTTTGAGCAGAATCTTTCATGGGCCGTCCGGCCGGGTGCCTCTGATTTACTTGTGGCGGTGAATGAATGGCTGGAGGAATTCAGAGAAAGCCGTCAGTATGCGGCAATTTATCAGAAGTACTATAACAACCCCCGTTCTGTGTTTATTGCCAAAAGTGAGCTTCACTCTCTCGGAGGCGGAAAGATCTCTGTCTTTGATGATTATTTTAAAAGATATGCGGAAATTGTGGGATGGGACTGGCGGCTGATCGCCTCCCTGTCTTACCAGGAGTCACGTTTTGATCCGGGAGCAGTTTCCTGGGCCGGTGCCTTCGGGATTATGCAGCTGATGCCCGGTACGGCCGAATTCCTGAATGTGGGAATGGATGCCAGTGTCCGTGAGCATATTTCTGCCGGGATCCGCTACCTGCATTGGCTCGACAAGCGTCTCAGGGATGAGATCACCGATGACCATGAACGGATCCATTTTGTGCTGGCCTCCTACAATGTGGGGATCGGCCACGTGCTTGACGCCAGGCGCCTTGCGGATAAATACGGAAAAGACCCCAATGTCTGGAAAGGCAATGTGGATTATTATGTGCTGAACAAATCCGATCCCAAATACTTCCAGGATCCGGTGGTGCGATACGGTTATGCCCGCGGCTCAGAGCCCTATCATTATGTGATGGAGATCATGCAACGTTACCGTCACTATAAGAATGCCCTGGCCATGAATTAGGGGTTTATCCGCCTGGCGGCTTCCAGCCTGCCGGGCCGTTACTCACCCTGTTTGATGGATGAATCAGGGAAAACTGTTTCTAATGAGCTTCAAGCCAGTTATTGGCGGTATTCATTTCAACTAAAATCGGCACTGGCAGATCCAGTGCCGATTTCATTTTATCCTCCACAAGTTTTTGAAGTTTTTCCGACTCTTCCTTCAATGCATCGAAAACCAGTTCGTCATGCACCTGGAGGATCATTTTGCTTTTCATCTGCTGCTTTTGCATCTCTTCATGGATGCGTATCATGGCGATCTTGATCATGTCGGCAGCTGTGCCCTGTACCGGCGCGTTGATGGCATTGCGTTCGGCATAGCCCCTGACCACTCCGTTGGAACTGTTGATGTCTCTGACATAGCGTCTTCTGCCAAGTAAGGTTGTTACATAACCGTGCTCCCTGGCAAATTCAATGTTCTGATCCATGTATTTTTTGACGCCCGGGTATTTTTTGAAGTACTGATCAATGATTGAGGCCGCTTCGTGGCGGGGGATGGAAAGTCTTTCCGACAACCCGAAGGCGGATATCCCGTAAATGATGCCGAAATTTACTGTTTTGGCACTTCTGCGCATTTCCGGGGTGACATCCTCAAGGCTGACATCGAATACTTTGGCAGCAGTAGCCTGGTGAATGTCAATTCCTTCACTGAAAGCTTCCAGCATGGCTTCGTCTTTGCTCAGCGCGGCAATGATACGCAGTTCTATCTGACTGTAATCGGCGGCAAGCAACGTATAGTTTTTGTCGCGGGGTACAAAAGCCTGGCGGATCAGTTTCCCTTCGGTAGTCCGGATGGGAATATTCTGCAGGTTGGGATTGTTGGATGAAAGTCGTCCTGTGGCAGCCACGGCCTGGTTGAAAGAGGCATGAATACGGCCGGTTTTTTCCGAGATCAGTTTTGGCAAAGCATCCACATAAGTTGACTTCAGCTTGGTCAGTGACCTGTATTCCAAGATCTTTTCCACGATGGGATGTTTGTCTTTCAGCTTGGTAAGCACTTCCTCGCTGGTGCTGTATTGTCTGGTTTTGGTCTTTTTCGCTTTCTCGGTGATCTTTAGCTTGTCAAACAAGACTTCGCCCAGTTGCTTGGGGGATCCGATATTGAAGGTGGTGCCCGCCATTTCGAAGATCTCTTTTTCCGCCTTTCCAATGCTTTCAGAGAGCACATCGGCGTAATCAGCCAGGGCTTTTTTGTCTATCCGGACACCTGCATCTTCCATGTCAGCCAACACCCGGATCAGGGGTGCTTCCACCTCAAGGAAAAGTTTCATCAATCCCTGTTCTTTCAGCTGCGGCTCAAATACCTGGCGTAACTGCAGGGTGATATCGGCATCTTCACAGGCGTAGGGGGTAATGGTGTCGAGGGGCACTGTTCGCATACTCTTCTGCGACTTCCCCTTTTTCCCGATAAGATGTTCGATGGATATGGTATGATAATCCAGGTAGGCTTCCGCCATGGCGTCCATTCCGTGACGCATATCAGGTTGCAGCAGGTAGTGGGCGAGCATGGTGTCGAAAAGCGGCCCTTTGACCTCAATGTCGTATTGCTTGAGCACCCCAATGTCGAATTTCAGGTTCTGCCCGGTTTTTTCAATGCCCTTATCGGTGAAAGCTCTTTTGAAGCGCTCAGCCAAACGGATTGCTTCCTCCCTTTTTTCCGGGAACGGCACATAAAAGGCTTCCCCCGGTTTCAGGCAAAAAGCAATTCCGACCAATTCTTTTTCCTTCGGATCCAGGCCGGTTGTTTCCGTGTCAAAACAAAACATTTCGGCTTTTTCCAGTTTCCGGATCAGTTTTTCGGTTTCTTTTTCGCCCTGTACGGCCGAATAATCATTGTCTTTTATTAGTGCCCTGAGCCGGTTGTTTGCTTCTTCGCCCGGATCAACAGAGGCCGGTGCGTTGTCAAACAGGTCCATTTGCCCGTGCTGCTGAATGGCTTTTTTTGTGGTTTCCTCCGGGATGATCGATGGTTCTCCAAACACCCTTTTGGCGAATGTTCTGAATTCAAGTTCCTCGAACAGGGGAATCAGTTTTTCCGGGTCAGGTTCCTTTCTTTCAAGGACATCAATGGAGGTGTTTACCGGTACATCTAGCATGATGGTGGCCAGACTTTTGGAAGACCGGGCCTGTTCCCGGTGTTGCTCCAGGCTTTCCCTGCTTCGTTTTTCCTTTACCTGGCCGGTATTATTCAGGAGGTTTTCGACGGAACCGAACTCCCGGATTAAATTCTTCGCCTTCTTTTCACCAATTCCCGGAACCCCCGGAATGTTGTCGGAGGCATCACCCCAAAGCCCCAGTATGTCGATCAGTTGTTCCGGTTTTTCAATCCCGAACTTTTCGCAGACCTCCTTTACGCCCCATATTTCAGCTTCATTGCCCCTGGTGGCGGGTTTCAGCATAAAAATATTATCTGACACCAGCTGGCCGAAATCTTTGTCGGAGGTCATCATATACACCTTGTATCCTTCTTTTTCCGCTTCCTTGGCCAGGGTGCCAATGATGTCATCGGCTTCGTATCCGTCTTTCATCAGCATGGGAATGCGGAATCCTTCAAGCAGCTGATGGATATAGGGGAGGGAGGAGGCAATGTCTTCCGGCATATCCTCCCTGTTGGCTTTATAGTCGGCAAAATCTGCTTTACGCAGGGTGGGGGCAATGGAATCAAAGGCCACCGCAATGTGGGTGGGTTGTTCCTTTTTCAGCACCTCTGTGAGCGTGTTGGCAAAACCCAGGATGGCCGAGGTGTTTTGCCCTTTAGAGTTGATGCGCGGATTTCGGTTGAGTGCATAATAAGCCCTGTAGATCAGGGCCATGGCGTCGAGCAGGAGTAACTTCCCGGAGGTTGGCATGGCTGTTGGTTTTGGGCAAAGATAGTCAAAATGAAAAAAGCCCGGCGCGTGGCCGGGCTTCATCCATTAACCAAAACAACATGAAGAGAAACTACTTAAAGTAGGTATATTAAGTAATTTTGATCTCACTATCAGGTATGCAAACTCTGTGCCATAAATGCTAAAAATACCACCGATAGGCCAGATTTATATTTCTTCCGGGCATGGTGATATTCCGGTCTTCAATTCTGGACAAATGATCACGGTATGCCTTGTCTGTGAGGTTGTCGCCTCGGAGCATAATCACATGCCGTCCGCCGTAGTCAAGCCTGTAGCCCAGCTGGGCTCCAAGCAGGGTATAGCCTTCGGTTACTTCCTCTTCCGGTGCCACACGGTCCTGTTCGGATACGCGTTGAACTTTGCCTGAGATCCAGAAGGAACCAAAATTTTGTTCAATCCCGGCCATCAGTCGGAAGGGGGGCATGAACGGAAGGTCTTCAGTTACATCACCGGTCCGTTGCCCGTTCACGTAGTCCGCTCCCAGGTTGATTGTCAGGTCGTCGGTGGCCATGATGTCAAGACTGATTTCTCCGCCGGTCAGTGTGGCTTCATCCCCTTCGTAGGCAAATACCTGGTAACCTGAATTTTCATCCACCTGCCCGGTGGGCTGGAAAATGATGAAATTCATGAAATCGTTGATGTAACCGGCCAGTTCCAATCTGACCACATCATTGCGGTAATTTACAAACAAGTCTGCGCCGTGCCCGATCTCATCTTTCAGATCAGGATTCCCGATCTCAAACACTCCGGCTCCCAGGTGCGGGCCGTTGGCATATAGCTCTTCTACTGTGGGGTTCCTGTGTGAGCGTGCCAGCTGTCCGCCGATCTCCCAGCCTTCAGCGGGGCGGTAATTTAATCCGGTCGACCCGGAATAGTTCATGGCATTTCGTGACTGGCTGATGTGGGGAAACAGTTCGTTGGACAGTGCTGCGGTGTGCTGAAAATCAAATCGTATTCCTGCCTGCAACCTGAGCCTGTTGGTCAGGGGAAGTTCCTGGAAGGTAAATGCAGCCAAAGAAAGTCTTTGTTCCCCGGGGGTATAGGCTTCGTCACCACCTACGTCCATATGGTGGCCGAAAAGATTCAGACCGACCGCACCACGGTCAACGATACCCACCGCCTTATGCTGCATGGTAATGGTGGAACTGAAGGAGTACTTGTCGTATTCCAGTTCCACATCCTCATCCCAGCTTCCGTCATCTTCCAGCTCCCTCTCTACTTCCTGCTGTGCAAGCCGGGTCGCATGAAAACGTACTTCCGTACGGTCAAACAGCCTGTCGTGCTGGCTGAATAATTTACCTTGCAGTCCCTGCCGCTGCATCCGGATTTCGACCCTTTCGTCGGCATCCATGGATTCAGGAATCTCGAAGGTTTGATTGACAAAAGAAGCACTGACCCCGCCAGATCTGTTGTCGCGACGGAATCCGGTGCCGATGGCGGCATCAAAATTCTGCATGGAGGTGCTGTAGATCATTCCCTCCGGGGTGTTGATATCGCCGGACTGGCGGTAAGAGAACCTGGCGGTGCTTGCCATATTTTCTCTTCCATACGTATACCTGCCAAAGCCTGCTCCCATTTCGTTGACGGTGGCGCCCTGTGCGGATAACACACCGCTGGACCCCCTGTCCCAGTCTTCCGGGATATCTGTGGTCATCAGGTTGATGACTCCGCCCAGCGCGCTCGACCCGTAAAGCAGGCTGGCAGGGCCCCTGACCACCTCTACGCGGCTGGCTGCCAGCGGATCCATGGAAATGCTATGATCGGCGGAAGATTCAGAAATGTCGCCCATGCGTTCACCGTTTTGCAATATCAGGATGCGGTCGCCGTCAAGGCCCCGAATCACTGGCCTGGCCGGGGCTGACCCGAAAGAACGCATGGCTACACCGGGCTCCGAATTGAGCATTTCTCCGAATGAAGCTTCGCTGCGGCGTTGCAGTGCCTCACCCACGTATGCCTGATTCGGCTGGTAACGGAATCCGCTCCGGGTGGGAGAGGAGGTAAATACCACCTCATCCAGGTCAATGGCGGTGGGCATAATCTCCACGTCTACCTCTTTGGTTTTTTTGGCTTCTGCCAGGAATTCCACCGTTGCGGTTTCATAACCCATTCCCTGGACCACCAGGCGGTGTTCGCCTTCGGGCAGGTTGGTAAGCAGGTAGTGACCCGAGGCGTCGGTAATGGTGCCGATGCGTGTTCCTTCAACGATGATGTTGATAAAAGGGATGTGTTCACCGGTTTCGGCATCAATTATATGGCCGAATACGTTGGCGTCTGTGCCGGGCCGGGGTTGCTCTTCTTCCGGAATGGATGCGGAAAGCTGAAATGCGGCCAGCAGATTAAATGAAAATATGAAGGTGAAAATCAATAAGTGTCGTAACATCGTAAGTTGGTTTAGCGGGGCTGACGCCCCTTTAGTTGTTGGTTAGTCGGCGCTGCGCGCCTCCGGTTAGTCGAGGGCTGCGCCCTCTCCGGTTGTTAGTTCCGGCGCTAAAGCGCCTGATAGTTGTTGGTTAGTCGAGGGCTGCGCCCTCTCCAGTTGTTAGTTCCGGCGCTAAAGCGCCTGATAGTTGTTGGTT
>PWHO01000058.1 GCA_003555385.1 Bacteroidales bacterium | reverse complement strand
TGTGTTTTAAAATTGTTTTATAATTTTGCACCACCTTTAACCGGCGGGGTAGCTCAGGTGGTTAGAGCGTCGGATTCATAACCCGAAGGTCACGGGTTCAACTCCCGTCCCCGCTACATTCTCCGACCTGTTTGTCATTAGGCAAACAGGTTTTTTTGTGCCGGCCTGAATAATCATTGTGTAACCCCGAATAATCAGGGGGTTTATGTAATTTTGCGAAAAACACGAAACATTGTTATGGGGTTGACCTATCCGGAAAATTTTGAAGAAAAGACTGGCTTTGACCGCATCCGGGAGATGATAGACAAGCATTGTTTCAGTAGCCTGGGCAGGAAGCAGGCTGCTGAAATCGCTTTTCTTACCGACAAGGACAGCATTGAACGGCTGCTTTGCCAGGCTGAGGAATTCCGGCAGATTCTTCTTGCAGGGGAACAATTCCCCGGTGCCAACTACTACGACCCTGACGAAATATTTGACAGGCTGCGGCTGGAAGATACCTTTGCCGAACCGGAAGTATTGCTGGAGCTGAAACTTTCCCTGGAAACCATACTGGCAATCATCAGCTTTCTTTCCCGCACCAATGACAGTGACCTGCCCAAATACCCCCGGCTCTCAGAACTCAGGGAGGGGTTCAGCATAGACGGCAAGCTTCCGGAAACCATTAACCGGCTCATTGACGAAAAGGCCAACGTACGCAACAATGCGTCTCCGGCCCTTGCTGCTATCAGGAAACAGAAAAATGAGCTGTATGTCAGGGCAAACAGGCAGATACAACGGATTTTGAATGAAGGCAAACAGCAAGGCTGGATCAGAAAGGACGAAGAACTTGCCCTGCGCAACAACCGGCAGGTAATTCCGGTACCGGTAGCTTACAAACGTAAACTCCGGGGGTTCATCCACGATCATTCGGCCACCGGACAAACAGCCTTTGTGGAACCCGAAGAGGTGTTCGAAATGAACAACCAGGTTCGTGAGCTGGAGGCAGACGAAAGACAGGAGATTGTCCGCCTGCTGAAGCGTTTTGCAGACCACATCCGCCCCATGATCCCGGAGCTGAGGAAGGCCTACCATATGCTGGGGCAAATGGATCTCATTCGGGCAAAATCTTACCTGGCCCTTGACATGGAGGCCATGAAGCCAAAGATCTCTGATGAGGCCCGGCTGCAGTGGATCAATGCAAGGCATCCCCTTTTGTTTCTTTCTTACAAAAAACAAAAAAAAGAGGTTGTACCCCTGACGGTCGACCTGACCCGCGATCAGCGAATACTGATCATATCAGGGCCAAATGCAGGAGGCAAATCGGTTTGCCTGAAAACCTGCGGCCTGCTTCAGTACATGCTGCAATGCGGATTGCTCGTACCGATGGACGACCAGTCCACTGCCGGCATATTCCGGCAGCTGCTGATTGATATCGGAGATGAGCAGTCGCTGGAAAATGACCTGAGCACCTACAGCTCCCACCTGGTAAACATGAAGTACTTTCTGAATCACAGCGATGAAAGAACACTGTTTCTGATCGATGAGTTCGGAGCGGGCACTGAGCCGCGTATCGGTGGTGCAATCGCAGAGTCGATTCTGACACAGCTCAACGCCATTAAGGCCATGGGGGTCATCACCACCCATTATGCCAACCTGAAACTTATGGCCGGGAAACATGAGGGCATGGTCAACGGATCCATGCTGTTCGATACGGAAAAGATCAGGCCGCTGTATAAGCTGAAGACCGGCACACCGGGGTCAAGCTTTGCATTTGAAATTGCAAAAAGCATCGGGCTTCCCGCATATATTCTGGACAATGCCTCAGCCCTTGCCGGGCAACAGGATCTGGACTTTGATGTGCAATTGCAAGACCTTGAAGTAAAAAAAGAAGAGCTGGATAGCAAAGAAAGGCAGCTGCGGCAGGCAGATGATTTTTTGTCGGAACTCATTGATAAATATGAGAAGCTCCATGGAGAGGTTGAAGCGCGCAAAACCGAGATACTGAGGGAAGCCCGCAAAGAGGCAAAAGATATTCTGGCAGGAAGCAACAGGATGATTGAAAACACCATTCGTGAGATCAAGGAAGCCGGGGCAGAAAAAGAGAAAACAAGGGATGCCCGGAGTAAACTGGAAAAGTTCAGCAGGGAACATAAAAAAGACCTTGAAGCACTGCCGCCGCCCGCTTCCAAAAAATCCAAAAAAAAGCAGAAACCCCTTCCTGAAACTGACGAAACCGATCCGACTCCAGTAAAGGTCGGGGATGTGGTCAGGATCAAAGGACAGCAAAGCCAGGGCGAAGTGGCCGAAATTTCGGGCAAGCAGGCCCTTGTGGTGTTTGGAAGCATCAAACTGAGAACATCACTACCGGATCTGGTAAAACTCAGAAAAGGGGCTACCGTAAGGAAATCAATAAAAGGACACAACAGGTTATCATTCGACATCCACGAAAAGGCCACCAAATTCAATCCCGACATTGACCTGCGGGGAAAAAATTCAGAAGACGCGCTGAAAATGCTTCAGAACCATATTGACGATGCGTTTCTGCTTGGCATGCCGCAGATCCGGATCATTCACGGCAAGGGTGACGGCGTGCTTCGACCGGCAATCCGAAAGTTCCTGGCCACTGTGCCGCAGGTAAACCGTTACAGGGATGAACATCCCGACCGGGGAGGCGCCGGGATCACCATCGTGGATTTTAACTAATCCCGCATCTCTTCCTCTTCAAACAGGTCAAGCTGGTTTTCCGTCACATAAGAGGGCGGCGGGTCACCCGGGCGATAACGGGCCACATGATTATTGACAAGACTTTTGATAAAACGGATCGGGGTTACCTTGTGCACCTTGCAATAATGCTCCAGGGCCTTTTTTTGCCCGTCGGTCAGTTTGAAGCCCATCTGCCGGTATTTGATGCGCTTTCTTTTTCCTGCCGCCCCGCTTCCGTATTTTGGTGCAGTATGATCAGCCATAATCAGGCATTTTTTTCGGTGTCATCCAAAAATACGCATTTTACCCAAAAAGTTGCACTTCTGTGGCAATATTTTCAGGAAAGGGCGATCTTTGCCAAAACCTGCACCAGTTTGTGCACCTCCTCCATGGTGTTGTACCTTCCGAATGATATGCGCAATGAGGGCATTGTTTCATCGGCACCCAGCGTACTCAGCACGTGCGATCGTTGACTGCTTCCGGAACTGCAGGCACTCCCCGAAGACACGCAAATGCCCTCAATATCCAGGCTGGGCAGCAGCATTTCAGCATCCACTGAGGCCGGCAAGGAAACATTCAGAATGGTGTGCAGTGAACCCCCATCCGAATCCCCGTTAAAGTGAACATCGGGGATCTCTTTGCGAAGCAGATTAACACAGGCTTCTTTCAGCAACTTACAATGGTGCTGATCTTCTTCCATTCGCTGTTGTGCCAGTTCAAGGGCCCGCGCCATACCTGCGATGCCATAGATGTTTTCGGTACCGGCCCGCATATTGCGCTCCTGCCCCCCTCCCAGCAAATATGGGGGAAAAAATTTGCCGGAGCGCACGTACATGAAGCCGGCTCCCTTCAATCCATAAAATTTGTGGGCACTTCCTACGGCAAAATCCATTTCCAGTTTTTGCATGTCCATGTCCAACTTTCCGATCGTTTGGACTGTATCTGAATGAAACAGTGCACCGGCACCGGCACACAATGAAGCCACAGAATTCACCGGCAGCAGGTTGCCGATCTCGTTGTTGGCATGCATCAGGCTGACCAGTGAACGCGGATATTCGGCAAGCAATTCTTCCAGGTGACCCAGGTCAACGTGTCCTGCTTGATCAACCCGCAGGTGGTGTACCCGTATTCCCTTTTCTGCCAGGCAGACCAAAGGGTTCAGCACAGCAGGATGTTCAACGGGGCTGGTGATCACATCCGAATAGCCCAGCCCCAGGCAGCAGCCCCACAATATGGCATTGTTCGCTTCCGTCCCCCCGGATGTAAAGAAAATCTCGGCAGGAGACACATTCAGCAGGCGCGCAATGGTGCGGCGGGATTCTTCGATCCTGACCCGGGCCCTCCGGCCCAATGCGTGCACAGATGACGGATTGCCGTATTCTTCTCTCATACAGGCAATGACCTCGTTCAGCACACCCTGGTCAGGCTGTGTGGTGGCAGCATTGTCAAAATAAATCACCGGTGTTTCCATACCGGCAAAAATAACCATAAACTACAGCAAATAAACAATAAAATCGAATGGATAGTGACCATATGTTGGGCAAAAAATGTACTTTTGGATTGGATTTGCCGGGGAACACGAATTGTATCGCATACAATCCAGTCTGTAAACCCCGGACGTACCGTCAAAAAATGGCAGAAGTAAGCGACAGTCTAGTTATAGTTCCCACTTACAACGAACGGGAAAACATTGAGAAGGTTCTGCAAATTGTATTCTCCCTTCCTAAAGACTTCCATGTGCTGATCGTAGATGACAGCTCACCGGACGGCACTGCCGGACTGGTCAGTCAGCTCATGGAAAAATATCCGGGTAAACTTTTTATGGAATCAAGAAAAGGGAAGCTCGGGCTCGGAACCGCCTACATACACGGGTTTAAGTGGGCACTCAAAAGGGATTACCGGTTTATTTTTGAAATGGATGCAGACCTTTCCCACAACCCCGAGGATCTGGTTCGGCTTTACCGGGAATGTGCAGAGAACGGTTATGACCTGGCGATCGGATCCCGCTACATTGACGGGGTGAATGTGGTAAACTGGCCTATGGGCAGGGTGCTGATGTCCTATTTTGCATCCATTTACGTCAGGATGATCACCGGAATGCCCGTACACGACACCACGGCCGGCTTTAAGTGTTACAGGCGGGAAGTACTGGAAGCCATTGACCTGGACAGGGTCAGGTTCACCGGTTATGCATTCCAGATAGAGATGAAGTTCACGGCCTGGAAAATGGGATTTAAAATAACGGAGGTATCTATCGTATTTACCGACCGAACGGAAGGAGAATCCAAAATGAGCACCGGCATTTTTCAGGAGGCCGTTTTGGGCGTGATCAAGCTCAGATGGAGGAGTATTCTGAACCCGAAAAGGTACCGAAAACCTTCCTGACCCACCGCTTTCATTACCGTTCATAATTTTTTACTTCACAAAACAATCAATTATGCCGGGCACACCACTGTTACTGAAAAATGCACAGATCATCAATGAAGGGCGCACCTTTCGCGGAGACCTGGTAATCAACAATAAAGCGATTGAGAAAATTTATCCGGGGGGGCACCAGGGAAGGTTCAACGAGGAAACGGGCCGGTCGGTTGATCTTGAAGGAATGCTTTTATTTCCGGGAGTCATTGATGACCAGGTTCATTTCAGGGAGCCGGGACTGACGCATAAGGGAGACATCGCGTCCGAGTCACGCGCGGCCGTGGCGGGCGGAATTACCAGCTTCATGGAAATGCCCAATACAAATCCGCAGACCATCACCCGGGAATTACTGGAAGAAAAGTTCAGGCTTGGACAGGAGAAAAGCCTGGCCAACTACTCGTTTTATATGGGGGCCACCAATACCAACAAATCGGAGCTCATGGCTGCTGACCCGAAGCGGGTTTGCGGAATCAAAATATTTATGGGATCCTCAACCGGGAATATGCTGGTGGATGACCCCGGCGCACTAAACAACATATTTCGTGATGTAAAACTTCCCGTTGCGGTTCATTGTGAGGACGAGGAAACCATTAAAAAACAACTGGCGGCGGCAAAGGCAATCTATGGTGATGAGATCCCCATGGCAATGCACCCGCGAATAAGGAACCACCAGGCATGTGAGCGGTCTTCCCGGCTGGCTGTTTCACTGGCAGAAAAATACGGAACAAGGCTCCACCTGCTGCATCTGAGCACTGCCGGTGAACTCAGAATGCTTGAGAACATTACGCCCCTTGCAGAAAAACGGATCACTGCAGAGGTATGCGTACACCATCTTTGGTTCTCGGCAGAAGATTATGCAGACAAAGGAGGCATGATCAAATGGAATCCGGCCATAAAATTCAATGAAGACAGGATGGCCCTTATTGATGGAGTCAGGAAGGGTTATATCGATGTGATCGCCACAGACCATGCGCCCCATACCCTGGAGGAAAAAAGCAACAGCTACCTGAAGTGCCCTTCGGGCGGACCCATGGTTCAGCATGCATTGCCAGCAATGATCACCCTGGCGGAAAGGGAACAGATCCCGCTTGAAAAAATTGCGACCCTTATGTGTCACAATCCCGCCATTTGCTTTAACGTGGCCAACAGGGGTTTCATCAGGGAGGGATATGCCGCCGATCTTGTGGCCATTGACCCGGGTGCATCATTCACCGTAAACAAAGAAAACATCCTGTATAAATGCAAATGGTCGCCGCTGGAAGGTAAGAAACTGAAAGCAACCGTCAAATATACTTTTGTGAATGGTCATCTCGTTTATGATAATGGCACGATCCATGATGAGGTGAAGGGAGAGGCTTTGCAATTCTCACGATAGAGCCCGCCACCTCTGCAGGTATCAGCAGAAAACACAGGATATGACTCGTATAACCGGACACTTTAGACTCATAGCTGCATATGGCCTGATAGCCTTCATGCTGATGTCTTCCTCATGCAATTTTTTCAGGGCCCCGGGCCGGGACGACTGCGACAAACTGCTGCCCAGGGAAACCATGGTGGATGTTCTCAGTGACATGTACCTGCTGGAAGCCTTCCTGGTTGAATATCAGCATGTACAAAGGGGAGTCAGGGATTCGTCAAAATATTATTACGCCGGATTGTTTGACCGCCACGGGGTTGAACCTGAGCAATTTGAAGCTGCCCTGGAATGCTACCTGCTCGACAGAAGGGAGATGGATCTGATACATGAGATGATGCTCAACCGGCTCAGCGTCATGGAAACAGAAGAGGAACAACTGCTTCCCATGGATGATATGATGGAAGCTCCATTACCGGAAGAAGACACCCCGGAAGAGGAAGAAATACCACAGGATGAGACCCTGCCCCGGCAGTAAACCTGTCCGGGCAATCGTGATTGATTATTCACGAAACAGACCGTCCAGCAAATCATCACCAGGCACATTGGGTATGGTTACTTTCAGCCTTGGTTCAGATTCCATGGCCCGCCTGATGGCAAAAACAGCTTCTTTGTTCCGCGCCCAGCTGCGACGGGCAATCCCATTATTCACATCCCAGAATAACATGTTTTCCAGCCTGCGATCAGCGGCTTCACTGCCATCCAGCAACAAGCCGAATCCGCCGTTGATCACTTCGCCCCAGCCAACACCTCCGCCATTGTGGAGAGAGACCCAGGTGGCTCCCCGGAAACTGTCTCCGATCACATTGTGAACAGCCATATCAGCAGTGAACTGTGAACCGTCATAGATATTGGAGGTTTCACGGTAAGGGCTGTCAGTACCACTTACGTCATGGTGGTCTCGTCCCAGGATTACAAGCCCATTGAGCCTGCCTTCCCGTATGGCTTTGTTGAAAGCCTTTGCGATGCGTATCCGTCCTTCAGCATCGGCATAAAGGATACGGGCCTGGGAGCCGACAACCAGTTTGTTCTCCTCTGCCTGCTCGATCCAGCGGAGGTTGTCTGCAAGCTGCTGTTTTATCTCTTCAGGGGCCTGTTGCATCATCTCCCGGATCTCACCTGCGGCAATGTGGTCGGTGGCACGCAGGTCGTCCGGATCGGAAGAAGCACAGACCCATCTGAACGGCCCGAAGCCGTAGTCAAAACACATTGGACCCATAATATCCTGCACATACGATGAAAACCTGAATGACCGGTCATCTTTAAACACATCTGCACCCGCGCGGCCGGCTTCCAGCAAAAAGGCATTGCCATAGTCCCAGAAATACATCCCTCTTTCTGCCAGTTTATTAATGGCTTTCACCTGACGAATCAGAGAAGCCCTTACCTTCTCTTTGAAAAGCTCAGGATTATATGCCATCATTTCATTGGCCTCCTCAAAACCCATACCTGCCGGATAGTATCCCCCGGCGTAAGGATTATGCAGGGATGTCTGATCCGACCCAAGCTCAATTTCCAGGTCTGAATCTGCAAGTTTTTCCCACAGATCCACCACATTACCCTGGTAGGCCAGCGATACGGCTTCCTTCCTGGTCCTGGCCTCGCGTATTCGTGATATCAGCGCGTCAAGGTCTTCGAATACCTCGTCTACCCATCCTTGCGAATGACGCACTTCCGTGGCCCTGGGGTTGATCTCTGCCACCACGCCAATGGCCCCGGCAATCACCGCTGCTTTTGGCTGGGCTCCTGACATTCCGCCCAGGCCGCTTGTCACAAACACCTTTCCAGCAAGACCTTCTCCTTCGGCGGATACCATTCTGCCGGCATTCAACACCGTAATGGTGGTGCCATGAACAATGCCCTGCGGCCCGATATACATAAAGGATCCGGCTGTCATTTGTCCGTATTGTGTGACTCCCAGGGCATTGAATCGCTCCCAGTCATCCGGGGAGGAATAATTGGGGATCATCATCCCGTTGGTCACCACAGCACGCGGTGCTTCGGGGTGCGACGGGAATAGCCCCAGCGGATGTCCACTGTACAATACCAGGGTTTGCTCATCCGTCATCTCCGCCAGGTATTGCATTGTAAGCAGGTACTGGGCCCAGTTCTGAAATACCGCCCCATTGCCACCGTAGGTGATCAGCTCATGGGGGTGCTGGGCCACCGCATAATCCAGGTTATTGCTCAGCATCAGCATGATGGAAGCAGCCTGACGCGAACGATGGGGAAAATCATCAATGCGCCTGGCATGGATGGGATAATCCGGCCGGAAACGGTACATATAAATCCGGCCGTAGGTTTCCAGTTCCTCTGCAAATTCCTCAGCCAGTGTGGCATGGAATTTTTCCGGAAAGTAACGGAGGGCATTTTTTACCGCCAGGCGCTTCTCAGATGCCGCGAGGATCTCTTTGCGGCGTGGAGCATGATTCACCGAAGGATCATAAGGTTTCGGACCGGGAAGTTCATCAGGAATTCCCTGCAGTATTGCTTGTTGAAAACCAGATACAGACATATACACTTAATCATTTGTCAGGTTAAAGAATTACAGAGACCGGAACTCAGTCATCCTGATGATCATCACAGTTTTCGACGGCCTCTGCACTTATAAACGGAATGTCCCAGGAAAACCACTCCTGCTCAACCATCGACATGGTAATTCCGTCCGCCACAAAACGAAGTCCGGCACGGCCACCCCTGATGGTTTCACCCGGAGCCAGGCATGCAGTAAACTCAGGGGTTTCGTACATAATAACCCCGTCACGGTAGTAGGCAGGCACAAATGAGAAAACCAAATAGTCATCAGACAGATTGGTGAGACGCATATTCAGGACCGCATTCGGATCACTTCCGAAAAAACGTTCCCGCTGCCAGCGGTATTCCACCTTGACATCCTCAATGGTGTCGTGCATATGATAATCAACTTGTGCAAATGCGGTTTTTCCTGCAATGAGAAAAAGACCCGCAACGAAAAAACGAAATATTAAAGCGCGCATGGGTATGGGATTTATGGGTCAATATAACTTTTCTTTCATGTTTTTCAGGGAACGGTAAAGAAACTCCCTGGCCCTGAACAGCTGGGCTTTTACAGTTCCCAGCGGCAAATCCAGTTCTTCAGCAATCTCTTCGTAAGTACGTTCGTCAAAATAACGCATCACAATCAGTGTCCGGTACCTGGGCTTCAGGGTTTCAACAACCTGTCTGATCAGTTCCACCTTCTGGCTTTTGATGAATCGTTCTTCCGGGTTGATCATCTCCACCACAAAGTTGAATTTATCATCAGGGTCATCCAGCTCTTCATTGGCTTCCAGGTTCAGCACATTTTTTTTCTTTTTCCTGATAAAGTCCACACAATTATTGGATGCAATTTTAAACAACCATGTGCTGAATGCATATTGTTCGTTATACTGTTGAATATTCACAAAAGCCTTGCCGAAAGTTTCGATGGTCAGGTCTTCTGCATCCTGGACATTCCCGGTCATTTTCAGCAACATGTAATAAATTGTATCCCGGTAAATCCGCATCAGTTCGGCAAAAGACTGCTGACACCCTTTGTGGGCTGCGTTGCGCACAAGTTTCAAATCACGCCTGGCTTTCTCGGTATGTTGCCTTTCTACTTCCATTTATTCTTTTTCATCCAAACCGGAGACAGGGATAAAAGCAATGAACACCCCATCAGCATCAATTCACCCGGTAGCGAAAATAAGCAAATTTTGTCTTCCCTGAGTGTTTTTGCGCCCGCCCGCACGATAACCAGATAACTTGTCATGCGCAACAGGAAAACACCCAGCACCAGGAAGCCGGCGGTGGAAAGACCCGAAACAATCATACTGCCGGCAAACAACGGATAAAACAACAGCTGAGCCCACTTATAAAAGCTCAGCATACGCCTGTCACGTTTTTTATAATACTTGCGGCTGCTCAGCCATTGCTTTTTTGTACGAAGCCACCGGGCAAAAGTCGTATCCGGCACTGAGATGGTATGGGAGGCCGGATGCGATTCAACAACGGTATTGTCTTTCGTGGCAGCACAATTGATAAAAAGATCATCATCACCTGCTGCTATTTTATAATGGGAGGTAAAACCCTTTAGCCGGTAAAACAACGAACGTGTATACGCGAGATTCCTGCCTGACCCCATGAAGGGGCGCCCTGCTGCAGCCATTCCCATGTAATTAAGCGCTGTGGTCAGGGTGTCCAGTCTGATCAGCTTATTCAATAACCCCGGTTTTTCCCCAAAGGCCCCGTAGCCGAGTACAATTTCCTTATTTTCCCCGAGCTGAGCAGCCATCCGGCTTACCCAGGCCTTATCTGCAGGGTAGGAAGCAGCCTCTGTCAGAATTACCAATTCATGCTCTGCAGAGCGGATACCCACCGACAGCGGGAGTTTTTTCCCTTGCATGAAACTGACGCTGCTGTTAAGATTGACCACCTTCAGGTGGGCATAATTTCTCTGCATCTCGCGCAATAACTGATCTGTACCATCATTGGAAGCATCATTCACCACAACCACCTCAAATTCGGGATGATCCTGTTCGAGCAGCAACGGCAAATGACGACTGAGATGGTCATATTCATTGCGGGCAGTAAGCACCACAGAAACAGGAGTTACAGCAATGCTTTCAGGATGACTGCCCGGATCAGCAAAGGCAATACGCCGAAAATAATACCAGTGCCACCAGAGGTGAATCACGGTTACCATGGCAAATAATGAAAATAACAACCACTCCCAGGGCAGGTCGGCTCCCTGAATCATTCCCGGTATTGAATCCATAGTGTATTCGGAGATTTACAGGGAGACAAAATTACCACAATCTAAGGGAATAGTTTCTATCTTTGACAAACTTTGACAAAAAATAGCACCCCCCCCATGAAGTTTGGCATTTCGGCGCGTGACAAAGGCAGCAAAGCAAGAGCAGGGGTTCTTTCCACAGATCACGGAGATATAAAGACCCCGGCATTCATGCCTGTTGGCACGGCTGCCACTGTCAAGGCAATTCATCATAAGGACCTGGAAAATGAAGTCCGCCCGGATATCATCCTTGGCAACACCTACCATCTCTACCTCCGGCCCGGGCTGGAGGTGCTGCATGAGGCAGGTGGAATACACCGTTTTATGTCCTGGGAAAAACCAGTGCTCACCGACAGCGGGGGGTACCAGGTATATTCCCTGACAGACCGCAGAAAGATCAGCCGTGAAGGGGTGCAGTTTCAGTCTCACATTGATGGCTCAAGGCATACTTTTACCCCTGAAAAGGGGATGGATATTCAGCGAATGATCGGGGCAGACATTATCATGGCGTTTGATGAGTGCACACCCTATCCCTGCGACTACAACTATGCAAAAAAATCCATGCACCTCACCCACGACTGGCTGAAACGATGCTGCGCCCACTTTGACAATGCGCAGCCGGTGTACGATTATTCACAAAGCCTTTTCCCCATTGTGCAGGGAAGCACGTATAAAGACCTGCGCAGGGAATCGGCATCTTTTGTCAGGGATTGCAACAGGGAGGGAAATGCCATCGGAGGGCTTTCTGTAGGTGAGCCTGCAGAAATGATGTATGAAATGACTGAGCTGGTCTGTGACATATTGCCCGGAGACAAGCCCCGTTACCTGATGGGGGTAGGCACCCCGCAAAACATTATAGAATGTATCGCATTGGGGGTCGACATGTTCGACTGTGTAATGCCCACACGCAATGCACGAAACGGAATGCTCTTCACCCGCGAGGGGATCATCAACATCCGCAACAAAAAATGGCAGCACGACTTCTCCTTCATTGATCCCGATGGGGATGCATTCGTAGACAGCAGGTACACCAAAGCCTACCTTCGTCACCTTTTTGTGGCCGGAGAGATGCTCGGTCCCATTATCGCTACCCTGCATAATCTAAGGTTTTATACCTGGCTTTTGGAAGAAGCAAGGAAGCATATCTTCCACAATAATTTTGAAAAATGGAGACAGTCTGTCACCGTTAGTTTGGCACAGAGATTGTAAAATATAGGGTATATTTGCCCCCGTTCTCACATAAAAAACCTGAGTAAAACAAAGCCAACAGGGCCCGGACAGGCATGCTGAAAAAACTGGACATCTATATCATCCAAAAGTTCCTGGGAACCTTTGTCTATTCCATCACACTGATTATTCTCATTGTGGTCATCTTCGACCTTTCGGAGAAGATTGACAACTTCATTGAAAACCAGGCCCCCTTTTACGACATCGTCTTTGTTTATTACGTCAATTTTATACCTTATTTTGTCAACCTGTTCAGCCCCCTGTTCACTTTCATAGCGGTGGTTTTTTTCACTTCCAGGATGGCTTTCAACACGGAAATCATTGCCATTCTGAGCTCAGGGGTCAGTTTCCGGCGTATGCTGGTACCGTACATGATATCGGCCATGTTACTGGCCCTGGTTTCGGTGTATCTCTCCAACGTAATGATCCCTGCAGCCAATGAGAAAAGGCTGGAATTTGAGTATGTATATGTCCGGTCGCCGGATCTGTCGGCCGGCCGCCACATTCATATGCAAATCCGTCCGGGTATTTTCATTTACCTGGAATCTTTCAACGAAAGGACACAAACGGGTTATCATTTCTCGCTGGAAAGAATTGAGCAGGGAGAACTTCAGTATAAAATGTTTGCAGACCTGGCCAGGTACAACGAGGAGGAAGACAAATGGCATATTGAAAATTACAACATCCGGGAAATACACGGCCTGAAAGAGGAACTCAGCTTCGGAAGGACGCTTGACACCGTACTTCCCCTTACACCCCGTGACTTCATCCACAACATCAAAGACATGGAAACCATGAATTTCAGGGAGTTGAACGAATTTATCGCCAACGAAAGGCTAAAAGGATCCGAGGCCGTCAGCTTTTACGAAGTGGAGCGTCACCGCCGGATGGCTTTCCCGTTTTCCACACTTGTACTTACCCTGATCGGGGTTGCGCTTTCCAGCCAGAAAGTCAGGGGCGGTATAGGATTGCACCTGGGCGCAGGAATTGCCCTGAGCTTCACATTTATCCTGTTTATGCAGGTTACCACCACTTTTGCAACCCAGGGGAACCTTCATCCCATGATGGCTGTCTGGATTCCCAACATCATGTACGGGTTACTCGGAATATACCTGATCAAAAAAGCCCCGAAATAAGGCGAGTGCCCTTTATTTCTTTTCCTTTACGAAAAAATCAGGCAGCAGGTATCCCAGCAGTCCTCCCCAGGCAATACTCATATACGGATTGGAGGTTATGGCGCAGGAACCGGTGTTGCACCCGATCAGGGCATAGTACAGGTAGCCTCCGGCCGCCCCGACAAAGGCAAATACCCCGATAAAGAGGAGGTATTTGGACCGGGAGAAATACCGGGGCAGGAAATGCTTTCTTTCCTGCCCCGGATTGGATTGTTTTACCAGATTTTCAGTTTCCATAGCGTAGTGTTTCAGTGATTACGCTTCCACAGCCAGCACATCTTTAATGGCTTTCTCCAGGGTTTCTTTGGGAAGTGCACCTGAAGCCATCTGGGGCTGACCGTCTTTGGGAACGAATAAAATGGACGGAATACTGCGGATACCAAACATCCCGGCAAGCTCCTGCT
>PWHO01000278.1 GCA_003555385.1 Bacteroidales bacterium | reverse complement strand
TTCCGGGGGTGCCTACGCATGGTATGACAATGATGAATCAAACGGGGAAAGCTACGGAGCCCTGTACAACTGGTATGCGGTAACCAACCCCAACGCTCTTTGCCCGGAAGGCTGGCGCATGCCTGATCATGAAGACTGGCTTTACCTGACTGACTATGTGGGTGAGGAAATGGGCAATAAACTAAAATCGCGGCGGCAGGTTGGTTCTCCGTTCGGCGGGGAATATGACACTACAGAGCATCCTCGCTGGGAAACCTTTTCAGCGAATTATGGCTTGGATGAAGTAGGTTTCGGCGCCCTGCCGGGAGGCAATCGTCATGCCAGCGGCACTTTTGTGACCAAGGGGGCCAACGCCTTGTTTTGGTCTTCGTCCGAGGTTTCAGAGGAAGCCGGTTATGGCTGGTATATTTACCACGGTTACTATGGCGTTGATCGCGGATACGGCGATAAAGGTGCAGGTTTCAGCGTGCGCTGCATACGGGATGACGATTAATATGGTTTTGTCAGATAAATGTGTTATCTTTAGGGATAGAGTTTAAACCATTAAAATAATATTACTATGAAATTTTTCAAAGCATTGTTTGGATTGGGCGCTGCAGCAGGCGTTGGCGCATTAATGGGTGTTTTATTTGCCCCGAAAAAAGGGTCGGAAACACGGAAAGACCTGTCCAAAAAACAAAAGGAGTATGAGAAAACACTGAAAAAAGAATACAACAAGTCTATTGACCAGGTAGCCGGGGAGATCAAGAAGGCTGACAAGAAAGTGTCGGAGGCTACTGATAAGATGAAAGATCAGATCAAGGATCAGAAGATGTAATTTTTCTTTTACCACCCTGCAGTTCTTACTTTTGCTGAATTAGCCTCCTGACTTTGCGGCGGGTGGAAAGGATGATCTGGTACATGCACGGAACAATGACCAGTGTGAGGAAGGTTGCCACGGTCAGGCCAAATATGACCGTCCATGACATCGGCCCCCAGAAGCGCGCATTGTCGCCACCAAAGTAGACCTGGGGGTCAAAGTCGGTCAGCAAGGTCACAAAGTTTATGTTCAGCCCGATGGCCAGGGGAAACAGCCCGAGCACCGTGGTAATGGCTGTAAGAACTACCGGCCTGAAACGTGTGTGTCCTGCACGTTCGATAAGTGAAAGGCTTGTTTCGGGTTCCAGCAAATCGTCCTCGTCTGTGTTAAGCTCCGCTCGTTTTTGTTTGTGCAGGTAATCGGTGTAATCTACCAGCACAATGGCGTTATTGACCACCACACCGGCGAGGCTCACAATCCCGACTCCCATCATAATGATGATAAAGTCCATGTTAAAGATGGCCAGCCCCAGGAAAACACCTGCTGTACTGAATATTACGCTTCCGATGATGATAAAAGGTTTGAGTACAGAGTTGAACTGTGTCACCAGGATAAGTGCAATAAGGGACACGGCGATAAGCAAGGCCCTGATAAGAAACTCCATAGACTCTTCCTGTTCCTGTTGTTCTCCGGTAAAGGCATAATCATAGCCACCGGGAAGTTCCATATCGTCCATCAGCTGCATGATCTGCTGGTTAATCTGGTTCGCGTTGTACCCGGGAAGCACGTTGGAGCTGAGTGTGATGACCCTGTTGCGGTCGATTCGGTTTATGGCGCCGTATGTCTTGCTGTATTCCACATTTGCCACGGCTGATATGGGCACTTGCATGATCCGGCCCGTGCTCTGGCTCCGGAAAGTGATGCGCTGGTTCATAAGTGATGACAGGTTATGGCGGTATTCTTCCTGCAGCCGCAGTTGTATGGGGTATTCTTCTTCGCCCACTTTGAATGTGGACACCTCCAGGCCAAACAGTGCTGTACGAATGGTGTTGGCAATGGAGAACGTGGATAGCCCAAACCGCCTGGCGGCATCCCTGTCGATATGGATCAGTATTTCGGGGTTGTCGCTGTCCAGGTCTTTGCTGAGGCCTTCGATGCCTTGTATTCCTGCCCTGCTGATACGGCTTTTTATGGTATCGGCAAGCGCCATCAGCCGCTCTATGTCCTGGCCGTTGATCTCCAGGTTGATTGGTCTTCCGGATGGCGGGCCGGCCATATTTTTCTCTATCATGAAATCAATGCCCGGATATTGTCCTGTCAGGGCATCGCTTAGCTCTGCCATGATATCATTGGTATTGATGCCCCCGCGCATGTCAAATTGTTCGAAGGTTACTGTGATCAGGCCGCGGTTGGGTGTTTCTCCGGCACTCATTTCCATCTCACCCACTGCACCACGGCCCACCGTGGTGAGCACCGACCTCACAATGTGCCTGTAAGGTTCGATGATGCCATTTACTTTCTTTTCCACCTCGGTAACGCGCCGGTCTGTTTCGTCAATGTCGGTGCCAACGGGCAACTCCATGAGGATGTTGACAAACTGGGGTTCGTTATCCGGGAAAAACAGGACGTTGGGGCTGCGCAGGCCAAAGCTGATTATGGCCAGTATCAGTACCAGCAGTGTGCCCAATAAAAATGTGTATGGATTCCGGCCACGTAGTGCATAGCTTAATGTGTTGACATATTGGTTTTCCAGCAAGGGTAACAGTACCTGCTGAAACCATTTTGCCAGCCTGGCAAGCACGAAATGCCCCAGGGCAAACATTAGGGCGGCAAGCAGGAACAGGTTGCCAAACAGCGTGTTACCCGCGAGATGCAGCAATGCTCCTGCCAGGAGCAGGATGCCGGTGATAATCAGCTTCCGCCGGAGTTTGTTCGGGGCCTTTTGCCGTCTGACAGTTTCACCCTTTTTAGCGCTATTGCGGAAAAAGGTATAAGAAAAAACGGGGATGATCACCAGGGCTACGAAAAGGGATGATGTGAGCACGATAATCAAGGTGAGTGGCAGGTATTTCATGAATTCCCCGGTGATGCCTGTCCAGAATGCCAGGGGCAGAAACGCGGAAAGGGTAGTGGCTGTGGAGGTTATAACAGGCATGGCAATTTCACCAATAGCCCTTTTGGCCGCCTCCAGGATAGAGTAATCCCGCTCTACAAAACGAAAAATGTTGTCAACGGCTACGATGGAGTTGTCTACGAGCAGGCCAAGGGCAAGGATGAGTGAAAACAGTACGATCATATTGATCTGCAGGCTCACTATGCCAAATATCATAAACGACATGAGCATAGACAGCGGGATGGCGATGCCGACGAAAAGGGCGTTTTTTAGTCCGAGGAAAAGGTAGAGAACCA
>PWHO01000174.1 GCA_003555385.1 Bacteroidales bacterium | reverse complement strand
CGACCAAAAATACTGTATTTTGTCAAGCGACACAAGAAGAATGTCACTCATTACCGGTATCGGCTTCATCAATGCAGTCCTCGCAATAGCCATAGAAGGCAAAGGAACGGTGGGTTACCTTAAAATTCATTGAATTTTCAACAGAGACCTTGATCTCCTGGAGGCGGGGATCACAAAACTCATACACTTTTCCGCAGTTTGAGCAGATCAGGTGGTCGTGCTGATGGTATTTGAAGGACTTTTCAAACTGGGCCACATTTTTGCCAAACTGATGTTTCACCACCAGCTTACACTTCAGCAATAGTTCGATGGTATTGTAGAGTGTGGCGCGGCTAACCCGGTATTTGTTGTTTTTCATTTTGATGTATAACGACTCCACATCAAAATGACCATCGGTCAGGTAGATCTCCCGTAAAATAGTGAAACGCTCGGGTGTTTTCCGGTGACCATTGTCTTCAAGATAAGATGAAAAAATACACTTTACCTTTTCAAAAACTCCCTGATCGCTTTGGGCATCTGTAATTTCCATATACTTTGATTTCAGCTGTATACCATCACTACCGCACGAATTCATCCCCGGTTAAGGGCTATAAAGATAGTAAAAATAACAACTATTTGAAATCTGTATAAATAATTAAGCAGAAAGCTGCAAACCAACTACTTAACTTCGGCTTCCAACTTGCCAATCCGGGATACTTTCTGTATCCCCTTGATTTTCCTAAGCTTGTTGATCAGGTTGTTCAGGTGCTTGGTGTCATTGATATAAAGCATCACCACCCCTTCAAACACACCATCCTGGGTGTCAAAATGGATGTTCCTGATATTGATATTGTACTCACTGGAGATGGTGTTTGTCAGATTCTGCAGCAGCCCGACTTCATCAATCCCCCTTACCCTGATGCCTGAGAGAAAAGCAATCGATTTATGGGTCATCCACTTGGCTTTCACCACCCTGTAAGCATACTTGGCCATCAGCTGCTGGGCATTGGGGCAGTCGTTGCGGTGTATTTTGATCCCTTCACTGACCGTCACAAAACCAAAAACATCATCACCCGGAATCGGGTTGCAGCAGGGTGCCAGCGAATAGGTCAGTTTTTCGAGGTTGTCACCGATCAGCAATGTGTCGGGCTTGTCCTTGAGCTGCTGGCGGATCGGGTCCTGAACTTCCTCGCTGGCCGGCTGACTCTCCCTGGGTCTGGAAAAAGGATTTTTAAAATAACTCAGAATGCCACGGCTTTCCTGCTCAGTGGCGTAAGCCTTCAGGTCTTTCTGACTGATCTTGCCGGTAGCGACCTGGCAATAAAGATCCATGGGTGAAGGAAGCCTGAAATAATCCACAAGCTTCTGGATATTCTCCTGGTGGTTGTCGATCTTCAGTTGCTTCAGCTTGCGATCCAGGATTTCCTTTCCTTCATCAGCCTGAATTTTCTTCTGCTCTTTAAGCGCGGATTTGATCTTTCCCTTGGCCCGGGCTGTAGTTACATAATTCAGCCAGTCGGGTTTGGGTCTTTGTTTTTTCGAGGTAATGATTTCCACCTGGTCGCCGCTTTTCAGCGTCTGACTCAGAGGAGCCAGCTTGTGATTCACCTTCGCTCCCAGACAGTTGTCTCCTACCTGTGTATGAATACTGTAGGCAAAATCAAGGGCTGTGGACCCTTTCGGGAGGGTCCGTAACTCCCCCTTCGGAGTAAACACAATAATCTCATCCGAAAAAAGATTCAGCTTGAAATCATCGATAAAGTCAAGGGCATCTGCATCGGCACTTTTCAGAATTTCCCGGATACGTCGCAACCACTTGTCAATCCCACTTTCACCGGCTTTCGATTCCTTGTATTTCCAGTGTGCGGCATACCCCTTCTCCGCCACATCATCCATACGTACCGTCCGGATCTGCACTTCTACCCAGCGACCTGATCTGCTCATCACTGTGGTATGAAGTGACTCATATCCATTGGCCTTGGGCGTTGAAACCCAGTCGCGCAAACGGTCAGGATTGGGTTTATAAATGTCTGTCACTATGGAGTAAGCTTTCCAGCACTCCGCCTTTTCACGCTCTTCCGGGCTGTTCAACACAATCCGGATGGCAAAAATATCATAGACCTCTTCGAACGGGATCTCCTTTTTCTGCATCTTTCCCCAGATGGAACTGATAGATTTCAACCGGGCCAGGATGGTGAAATCCATTTCCTCTTTCTGCAATGTCTTGCGGATGGGTTGGGTGAAGGTGTTAATGAAACGAGTCCTTTCTTCTTTGGTGTCTGCCAGCTTCTGCACGATAGAGCGATAAGCTTCCGGCTCAGTGTATTTCATGGCCAGGTCTTCCAGCTCACTCTTGATGGCATGGAACCCCAGCCTGTGTGCAAGCGGGGCAAAAAGATAAAGGGTTTCGTTGGCCACCTTCAGCTGCTTCTTGGGTGGCAGCGAGTCCAGTGTGCGCATATTGTGCAACCGGTCCGCCAGTTTAATCAGGATTACCCGCACATCATCCGACAGGGTCAGCAGCATTTTGCGAAAATTCTCCGCCTGCACCGAGGAGGTCTGATCAAAAATATCAGAGATCTTAGTCAGTCCGTCAATGATGCGGGCCACCTCCTCATCAAAATATTCGGTAATGTCTTCCAGGGTATAATCAGTATCCTCTACCACATCGTGCAGGAGGGAACAAACCACACTGGTGGCGCCAAGCCCGATCTCTTCAACGCAGATACGGGCCACGGCCATGGGGTGGTAAATGTAAGGCTCACCGCTTTTCCGCCTGTGCTCGCGGTGAGCATGCATGGCAAAATCAAACGCCTTACGGATACGCTTCCTGTCTTCCTTGCTCATACTCGGCCGGCAGACAGTCAGTAGTCCACGGTAATTTTTCAGAATTTCCGTACGTTCCTTCTCGGGTGAAATTTGGTTCATGTTGCGATCTTTCCCTCTTTTAGTACTACAAAGATAAAGGGAAAATTGGTAAGTCGGCGCTAAAGCGCCTCCGGTTGTTAGTTCTCATGGGATGAGGACTGTAAGGGTTGCCCGTATTCACCGGACGAAGCTAGCTGGTTGTTGGTTTTCACGGGCAAAGGGAGGGGGAAAGACTAACGGACTGGTAAACGGCCTCGGAGGTTGTTGGTTCTCACGGGATGAGGACTGTAAGGGTTGCCCGTATTCACCGGACGAAGCTAGCTGGTTGTTGGTTTTCACGGGCAAAGGGAGGGGGAAAGACT